>CALSBD010000084.1:0-9240 GCA_943373055.1 Rhizobium sp. Q54 | reverse complement strand
ATCAGCCCATGGCCGGGGTGCCGCAAACCCTGCCGAATTATGATCGCGCGGCCTATGCGCTGCCCGACGGCTCGCTGCCGGAGCTGTGCGACCCATCGGGCACCGGCTCTGATCCGACGCGACATGTCGTCGCGTGCGATGCCTGCCTGGTGGCGTCCGGCCACGGGCCGCTGAGCCCCCCTCCCCGCGTCGTCCAGCCGGCATCGCTGGTCATCGATACGCGCGCGCTCGCCCAGGAGCCCGCACGGGTGGGCCTCGGCCGCGAGCGGGCACGGGTGCGCGATCCCCCGGCCGTCGCCACGTTCGTCGGCTAAGACCGGCGGTTTCGGTCCCAATTCCCTTTTCCCACGCGCGCCCGCCGGACAGACGATCCGCGGCGTGGCGCTTGATCTAACGGGAGTATCCCATGCTTCGCCGTTCATTCCTTTTTCTTGCCGTCGCCACCGGGCTTGGCCTCGGTCTCGCTTTGGTGCCGGTGGCCGGCCCGGTGCAGGCCCATGATTACAAAATCGGCACGCTGAAGATCGATCACCCTTGGGCACGCGCGACGCCGGCCGGCGCGCGGGTCGCCGGAGGGTTCATGACCATCACCAACAGCGGCGCGGCGGACCGCCTCGTGAGCGGCACCGCCACCATTGCAGGCCGTGTCGAAGTACATGAAATGGCCGTCAATGAGGGCGTGATGACCATGCGCGAGCTGACCGCGGGCCTGCCGATCCCTGAAAACGGCGCCGTGACGCTCAAGCCCGGCTCGTTCCATGTGATGTTCATGGACCTGAAGCAGCCCTTGAAGGTGGGTGAGAGCTTCAAGGGCACCTTGACCTTCGAGAAGGCGGGCACCATCGAGGTGGAGTTCGCGGTCGAGGCCATGGGCGCGCAAGGCATGGACCACGGCGCGGCCGGCCATGGCGGTCATGGTGGCCATCAGCACGGCGCGACACCGCCCAAGCCCTGAAGGCGCCTGATACCGACGGCGCGTGGGAGCCATGCGCCGTGTTGGTCCGACCGCGACGTGACGACGGGCCGGTTTGCGGGCATGCTCAGACCAATGCCCCGCAATCGGCCCCTCATCGTCTTGCGCTTGTGTGCCGCTTTGGCGGTGGTGGCGGTGTTTTTATTTCCGTTGGCTTGGATGGCGCTCACGTCGATCAAGCCTGCGGATGCGATCCTCAACAAGGATGGCGCGATCTGGTTTGCGTTTACGCCCACGCTTGAGAATTACGCTCAGGCGCTTGCCGGACAAAGCCACGCCATCCGCGACGCGCGCCTCGCCTTTGCCGATTCGATGCTGATCGCGCTGGGGGCGACCGCGCTGTCAGTGGGTTTGGGTCTTTGGGGCGCCTTTGGGCTCCTGCTGGCACGACCCGTGCCGCGCACCCGTATGATGGCGGGGCTTCTTCTGTTCCGGCTGGTACCGCCGATCGCGCTCGCCCTACCGGCTGCCCTGTGGTTTCGCCAGCTCGGTCTCTTCAATACGCACGCCGGGGTCATCGTCATGCACGCGCTGCTCAACGCGCCGCTGGCGGTCCTCTTGCTCAAGTCGTTCATGGACGACATTCCGCGCGAGACGCTGGAAGCCGCGCGGCTGGATGGGGCAACCGGGGGTGTTTTGCTGCGCCGGATCATCTTGCCGGCCATCACCGGCGGCCTCGCGGCGACGGCGGTGCTGTGCTTTCTCGCTTCCTGGACGGAGTTTTTGTTGTCGTTGTTTTTAAGCGTCTCATTCCGCACCTTGCCGGTGATGATGAGCCTGATGGGCGGCATGGACCCCGGCCCCGTGGCCGCACTGGCCACGGCGGCGCTCGCACCGGCTTTTGTATTCATCCTCCTGGTGCGCGGCTCGCTCGCCCGCGGGCTGACCCTCGGGCTGCAGCGGTGAGGGTCACGCGCCGTACTTTTCAAGGAACCCTTCCGCGTCGAAGGCGCGCATATCCGCGAGCGCGGCGTGTAAGCGCTCGTGCGGCCAGTCCCACCAGGCGAGACGCTCAATACGGGCGGCGATGTCCTCGGCGAAGCGCCGCTTGATGACGCGGGCGGGGTTGCCGGCCACGATCGTGTAGGGCGCCACATCTTTGGTGACGATGGAGCCAGCCGCGACCACCGCGCCGGTGCCAATGGTTCGGCCCGGCAAGATCACCACGCCATGGCCAATCCAGACATCATGGCCAATCACCACCGGATGGGCGCGCCGCCAGTCGAAGAAGGTCGCCTCATCGGCCTCGCCGGGGAAATAACGCGAGGCGCGGTAGGTGAAATGGGCTTGAGTGATCCGGTGCATGGGGTGATTGCCCGGATTGATGCGCACGTGCGCGGCGATCGAGCAAAACTTGCCAATCGTCGTGTAGATCACGTCGCCGTCGTTCACGATGTAGCTGTAGTCGCCAAGCGCACTCTCGACGAACTTCGTGCGTGCGCCAACTTCGGTGTAAATTCCTAGTTTTGATCCTCGCACCGAGGCGGCTGGATCGATAGACGGCTCAATTCCTAGAGTCATCGCATGAAGTCCTTTTGGTTGCACGCCTCAAGATCATGGCCTCTTGGAAGCTCAATCGTGTGAATGTTCTGTGACACTGTGGATGGATGATCGATCGATCAGTTCCTGTGACGGGATCCATTCGCATTTGTCATAAATCTGTTGTCGACGCTGCCTAACGCTCTCTACCAGAAGGGTCCGGATGTCCGCTGGCGCCAGGGAGCGCGCGGGCGTTTGGCGCTGCTTGTGGGCAGCCGACCCATGTGGGCTGGGAGTGGACCGTGCTCGTTATCGACCGTTTGACTAAACGCTTCGGACCCGTCGCCGCCGTCGACGACGTGTCGCTGTCGATCGAGAGTGGCAAAATGATCGGCGTGATTGGCCGCTCGGGCGCCGGCAAGTCAACGCTCCTGCGCATGATCAACCGGCTCAATGACCCCACCGAGGGCAAGATCCTGTTCGAGGGCGTGGACGTCACCGCGCTCAAGGGGGCCAAGCTCGATGAGTGGCGGCGCACCTGCGCGATGATTTTCCAGCAGTTCAACCTGGTTGGTCGGCTTGATGTGCTCACCAACGTGCTGTTGGGCCGGCTCAACCATGTGCCGAGCTATCGGTCGCTTCTAAAGCTGTGGACGGGCGACGACAAGGCGATGGCGCTGTCGGCGCTTGATCACTTCGACATCGCCGGGCTCGCCGCGCAGCGCGCCGACCAATTGTCGGGTGGCCAACAGCAGCGCGTGGCGATTGCCCGGGCGCTCGTGCAGGAGCCCAAGGTGATCCTGGCCGACGAGCCGATCGCCTCGCTTGATCCGCGCAACACCAAGATCGTGATGGACGCGCTTTTGCGCATCAACCGCGACTACGGGATCACGGTGCTCACCAATCTGCATTCCATCGATCTGGCCAAGTCCTACTGCGACCGGCTGATCGGCATGGCCAAGGGCAAGGTCGTCTTCGACGGCACGCCCGATCAACTCACCGACGAGGTGGTGCGCGAGCTCTACGGGCTCGAGGCCGCTGATGTCGTTGATATTCCCACCGTGGCCGAAGCAAAGGCCGCGCTGGAGAAGACCCGGCCCGCGATCGTTCACTGACGATCGGGTTGGAGCCGCATTCCCCATAAGACAGACCGCTTCTGGAGGCGATCATGTTCTCGCGTCGTACCGTTCTCGGCCTCGCGGCCGGTGCCCTTGCCTTGTCCGCCACCGCGGTTTCCGCTCAGGACTGGATGGCGAAGTATCCCGAGCTCGTCTTTGCCATCGTGCCGGCTGAAAACGCCGCCGGCGTGACCAACCGTTATGGCCCGATGATGGCCTACCTGTCGAAGCAGATCGGCGTCCCGGTCACCCTGCGTATCGCCGCCGACTATGCGGCGGTGATCGAAGGCCAGCGCGCCGGCCAGATCCACATTGGCCAGTATGGCCCGGCCTCGTTTGCTCGCGCGTTGATGACGGGCGCCAAGCTGGAAGCCTTCGCGCAGGACGTGAACGGCGACGGCACCAAGGGCTATTACTCGGTGCTGTGGGTCAAGAAGGACAACCCGGCCAACTCGATCCAGGACCTCAAGGGCAAGAACCTGTGCCTGGTCGACCCGAACTCTACCTCGGGCAACAACGTGCCGCGCTATGCCATGAACAAGCTCGGCATCGTGCCGGAGCAGTTCTTCGCCAACGTCGTGAACGCGGGCAGCCACGAAAACGCGGTGATCGGCGTGCAGCAGGGCACCTGCGACGCGGCGTTCAACTGGTGGAACGATGACGCCGAGTCGAACCTGATGCGCATGGACCGCAAGGGCATGGTGAAGGCTTCGGACTTCAAGATGGTGTTCAAGTCCGACATCATCGTGAACTCGCCGATGGCGTATCTGGCCGACCTGCCGGAAGAGCTCAAGGCCAAGATTCGCGATGCGGTTTACAACATCGAGAAGAACGACCCGGCGGCTTTCAAGACCGCGACCGACGGCAAGGCGCGCCCGTGGGAGCCGGTCGAAAACAAGGCTTATGACACCATCATCGAGCTGAACAAGTTCGTCGACCAGCTGCGCAAGAAGTCCAGCTGAGTTTGAGCGGCGCGTCGGTCGACCTCGATCGGCGCGCCGTTTCCTTTATTTTGTCGATTGTCGTCAGCGGGACACGCCATGGCCGAAGCTATCCAAAGACTGGCTCCAGATCAGCTCGCGCCGCTCGCGCGCGGCTATCAAGATGCCATGGCTTCAAAACGGCGCGTGACGCTAATTGGGTTGGCGATTTTCGCCGCGCTGGTGATCATCTCGGCCATCGTGGCCCAGGTTGATCTCGCGAAGTTGGCCACCAATGCTTACCGGTTTACCGACTATATCGGCCGGATCTTCGTATTGGACACCGGCGACCACACCGGCCAGCTTGTGTTCCTGCATCCAACCGAGTGGATGTGGGGTTTCGTCAAGTGGGGCAAGCTTCTGCTTGAGACCATTTTGATCGCCTATGTCGGCACACTGATCGGCGCGATCGGCGGCTTCTTCCTGTGCTTCCTCGCCGCGAAGAACTTGGTTTCGACCACGTGGATCCGGATCGCCACACGCCGCTTCTTAGAGTTCTGCCGGACCGTTCCTGAACTGGTGTTCGCGCTGATTTTCGTGATTGCGTTCGGCCTTGGCCCCATGGCGGGCGTGCTGGCGATCATGATCCACACGCTGGGTGCCATGGGGAAACTGTTCTCCGAGGTCGTTGAGAACATCGACATGAAGCCGGTCGAGGGTGTGTCGGCGACGGGCGCGTCATGGGCGGAGAGCGTGCGCTACGCGGTGGTGCCGCAGGTCTTGTCAAACTTCGCCAGCTACGCGCTGCTGCGCTTTGAGATCAATGTGCGCGGCGCGGCGGTGATGGGTTTCGTTGGCGCGGGTGGCATTGGCCAGGACCTGATCGAAGCGATCCGCAAGTTCTATTATGCCGACGTGTCTGCGATCCTCGTCCTCATTATTGCGACGGTGATGATCATTGACCTCCTGACTGAACGTCTTCGTCATGCCCTGATCGGGTATGAGACGAAAAAGAACTGAAGGGTCGCGACCATGGCTCCCGTCTCCGCCGCTGCCCGCGCCCGCTCCGCCCTCGGCCAAGCCGCGCTTGACCGTCGGGCTGATCTGGAAAAAGCCCATCCGCTGATTTTCCATCCGACGCTGTTTGACCGGGTGAAAACGCCTTTGGTTATCGTGGCGTTGGCGGCGTTGCTGATCTACGGTCTTTACTTCACCGGCTTCACCTTTACGCGGATCTGGAACGGCATCGGGCAGCTCGGCTCGTTCGTTGGCTTGATGTTCCCGCCCAGCTACGGCACGACCGAGAAGCTGTTCAGCTATCTGCACGCGCTTGCCGAGACGATCGCGATCGCGTTTTTGGGGACCATGCTCGCGGCGTTATTCGCCGTGCCGCTTGGCTTTCTGGCCGCGCGCAACGCGATGGCGAACCGGCTGGTGCAGTTCATGTCCCGCCGCTTCCTCGACACTATCCGCGGGGTCGACACGCTGATTTGGGCGCTCATTTGGATCAACGTCGTGGGCTTGGGTCCGTTTGCGGGCGTGCTGGCCATCATGACGTCCGACATCGGCTCGTTCGGTAAGCTGTTCTCGGAGGCGATCGAGGCGGTCGACAAGAAGCCGTCAGAAGGCGTCGTGTCGACCGGCGGCTCGTTCTTCCACCGGCTGCGCTTTGGTATCTTCCCAGAAGTCGTGCCGGTCATGGCGAGCCAGGTGCTGTATTACGTGGAATCGAACACCCGCTCGGCGACCATTATCGGCATCGTCGGCGCAGGCGGCATCGGCCTCCTCTTGTCGGAAAAGATCCGCACCCTCGAGTGGCAGGAAGTCTCCTTCCTCATCATCCTCATCTTGATCGCCGTGGCGCTCATCGATTGGGTCTCCACCAAGCTGCGCTTCGCCATCATCGGCGAAAAGCGGATGGAAGGGTGAGGGTTCAAGACTTCATCCACGTTTCGAAAGCTTCCCCCCTTCTCCCCTCGTGGGAGAAGGTGCCCCGAAGGGGCGGATGAGGGGGCCTTTTGTAATATTTAAGGTTTATCTCGCAGCTTACCGCTCATCCGTCGCTGCGCGACACCTTCTCCCACAAGGGGAGAAGGGAGGGATGACCTCAAAAATGCCTTCCACTTGTTGCAACCCCCTCTCCCTGTCCCTCCCCCGCCAAGGGGGAGGGGACGTCTGAACTTGGGTTGAAGGCGCGGATACGTTTCAATTCAACAAACAATACTTCGGGCGTCCCCTCGCCCTTGGGTAGGGCGAGGGACAGGGAGCGGGGGGCGACGGTTTAGCGATTAAATAGCTATAACTTGGCTATCCAAACCACGCCGCCAAAACGCCTCACCCCTCCACTGTCACCTTCACCCGATCGCCCACGAACCGAGCGACGGCCCACTGGATGGGTGTGTCGGTCTCGTCCACGTTGAGGCCTTCGATCTCCAGGATCGGGCGCCCCACGGCCACATCCAATCGGGTGGCGTCGCGGGCGTCGGCGAGGGTGGCACCGATGCGGGACCAGGCGCGGCGATAGTCGGTCACGCCCCCGGCCTTGAAGACGGCGGTAAATGAGGATGTCGCCGCGATGATCGCCGGCGCGTCCTTGAAGCGGTCGAGCGGCAAGGCCGACTTGGCATACGATACCGGGACCCCATCGGCGGTGCGCAAGGTTTCCAAAAACAGCGCGGGGGTGCCCTCGGCGAGCTTTAACGCCTCGGCGAGCGGGGCGTCGAGCGGCGCGATCCAGTCGGCGATCAGCTTGCCGGAGGGCGCGCGCGCCTGGGCGCCGACGATCTCCGAAAAGCGCACCCGCGCGCCGATCGGATAGCTCAGCGGCCGAGCTTCCACATAGGTGCCCGAGCCTTGCACCGCGCGCACGAGACCGCGGCGGGTCAGCTCCTTCACAGCCTGGCGCAAGGTGTGTCGGTTGACGCCGAATCGGTTGGCGAGCGCCGCTTCGGTCGGCAGGCGGGTGCCGGGCTGCAAATGGCCCTGGGATATCTCCGTCTCCAGCGCGTCGGCAATCTGCCGCCACACTGAAACCCCATCTCCCCGCGCCAGCATGGCTCCCCCTGATGATCCTGCGGGATGCCGTCGCATCCCTGTCATGCCCATACGCGCACCTTGGGGGTGGACTCAAGACCCCGACCGTCATAAAAGTATAATCATCTAGATCAATATACAAATCATGACACACGCCATGCCCCCTTCCGCCTCCACCAGCCACCTCGGATCCGAGGATGCCCCGCCCCATGCCGCCCGCCAGGCTTGGCTGGCGGTGCTCGTTGAAGCCACCCGCGATGAGCTGGCGCCGCTGGAGGCGCTGGGCCACGCGGCCGGAATCGCCGTCTTAAGGCCAGCCGAGATCGGTCTCGTGATGGTGCGCGGGCGCGTGGGCGGCGGAGGTGCCGCATTCAATCTGGGGGAAGCCACGGTGGCGCGCGCCGCCGTGACGCTGCCGACCGGCGAAACCGGCATTGGCCACGTGCTGGGGCGCGACAAGGACAAGGCGCGGCTCGTCGCGATTGGGGATGCGCTGCTGCAGTCACCCGCGATGCACGCCACCGTGGAAGCCACCATCCTCGCTCCGATCGCGGCACGCCTTGCCGATGACAAGCGCGCCGCGCGCGCCAAGGCGCAGGCGACCAAGGTCGACTTCTTCACGATGGTTCGGGGGGACAACTGATGACGACCGCGCTTCACGCCACCCCCGCCACCACGCCGATCACCCCCGGCTTCGCCGATCCGGTGATCGAAGGTCAGGCGACCTTTCACGCCGTCATGCACGCGCTCGCTCGGCCCGGCGAGCGACGGACACTCGCCGGTGTGGCGGGTGCGCCCAGTGCGCTTGGCCCCACGATAGGCGCCATCGCGCTGACGCTGCTTGATTTTGAGACCAACGTGTTCCTCGGCCTTGATGAGCCTGCCCGGTCGGATGTCGCGCGCTGGCTGAAGTTCCACACCGGAACACGCATAACGGACGCGATGGACACCGCGGCGTTTGCCATCCTGGCGACGGGTGAATCCCTGCCGCCGTTCGAGGCGTTCTGCCAAGGCAGCGACACCTATCCAGATCGCTCCACCACGCTCCTGATCCCGGTTGCGGGCTTTGAGACCGGCCGGCGCTTTCAACTAAAGGGGCCCGGGATCGAGACCACGCGCGAGATCCTGGTCGAGGGCATTGTTGCTGATCTGGCCGAGCGGCTGACCGCCAATCGTGAGCTGTTCCCACGCGGGGTTGATCTCGTGCTCGTCGCCCCCGGCGAAGTCATCGGCCTGCCGCGCACCACGCGCGTGTTCGACCTCACCCAAGGAGCCTGACCATGTATGTGGCTGTCAAAGGCGGCGAAAAAGCCATTTCCGCCGCGCACCGCTGGCTCGCCGATCGACGCCGGGGTGACCGCGATGTCGCCGAACTGGACGCCGCGCAGGTGCGCGAGCAGCTCACGCTGGCGGTGGACCGGGTGATGGCGGAAGGCTCGCTCTACGATCGGGATTTGGCCGCGCTCGCCATCAAGCAGGCGCGCGGTGATCTTCTGGAAGCGGCGTTCTTGGTGCGTGCGTTTCGCACCACCTTGCCGCGCTTTGGCGCCAGCGAGCCGGTCGATACCGCGGCGATGCTGATCGCGCGGCGCATCTCGGCGACCTACAAGGACTTACCAGGTGGCCAGGTGCTCGGCCCCACCTTCGACTACACCCACCGCCTGATCGACTTCCTGCTGGAGGCCGGCGTTGAACCGCCCGCCGCTTTGGAAGCGCC
>CALSBD010000083.1:0-9273 GCA_943373055.1 Rhizobium sp. Q54 | reverse complement strand
TCGGCGCGCGGCATGGCATAGTCCATGTAGGACGCCGTGACGAGCTGACCGCCATCGTCATAGACGGTGCCTTCGAGCAGCGCCTGGCCAATGCCCTGGGCGATGCCGCCATGCACCTGACCTTCGACGATCATCGGGTTGATGATGCGACCGAAGTCGTCGGCGGCCACGAAGTTGACGACGATCGTCTTGCCCGTCTCCGGATCAACCTCGACCTCGCAGATGTAGCAGCCCGCCGGGAAGGTGAAGTTGAGCGGGTCATAGAACGCGCCCTCCTTCAAGCCCGGCTCCATGCCGGCCGGCAGGTTGTGCGCGGTGTAGGCGGCAAGCGCGACCTGGAAGAACGGCAGCTTCTTGTCGGTACCGGCGACCTTCAGCTCGCCGTTCTCGAACACCACGTCGCCCTCGGCGGCCTCCATGAGGTGAGCGGCGATCTTCTTCGCCTTCGCCTCGACTTTTTCCATCGCGCGTACGATCGCCGACATGCCCACCGCGCCCGAACGGGAGCCGTAGGTGCCCATGCCGAACTGCACCTTGTCGGTGTCGCCGTGCACGATCTGGACCTGGTCGATCGAGACGCCGATGCGGTCAGCAACGAGCTGGGCAAAGGTGGTCTCGTGGCCCTGGCCATGGCTGTGCGAGCCGGTCAGGATCTCGATGGTGCCCACCGGATTGACGCGCACTTCCGCCGATTCCCACAGGCCGACGCCGGCGCCGAGCGAACCCACCGCCTGCGACGGCGCGATGCCGCACGCTTCGATGTAGCAGCTCATGCCGATGCCGCGCAGCTTGCCATGCTTGGCGGCTTCCGCCTTGCGCGCCGGGAAGCCGGCATAGTCGATCGCCGCCATCGCCGCCTGCACGGAGGCTTCGTAGTCGCCCGAGTCATACTGCATGATGACGGGCGTCTGATGCGGGAACTGGGTGATGAAGTTACGCCGACGCAGCTCCACCGGCTCCATGCCGAAGTGCCGCGCCGCGGTCTCCATCAGGCGCTCCAGAAGATAGGTCGCCTCCGGACGGCCCGCGCCGCGATAGGCGTCGACCGGCACGGTGTTGGTGTAGACCGTATCGACCGTCGCGTAGATGGCGGGGATGTTGTACTGGCCCGACAACAGCGTGGCGTAGAGGTAGGTCGGCACCGAGGACGAGAACAGCGACATATAGGCGCCGAGGTTCGCCAGCGTGTTGACCTTCAGACCGATGATCTTCTTGTTCTCGTCGAACACCATCTCGGCGTGGCTGTGGTGATCGCGGCCATGGGCGTCGGTCAGGAACGCCTCGGTACGATCCGACACCCACTTGACCGGCCGCTCGACCTTCTTGGAGGCCCACAGGCAGACCATCTCTTCCGGGTAGATGTAGATCTTGGAGCCGAAGCCGCCGCCGACGTCCGGGGCAATCACGCGCAGCTTGTGCTCGGGCGCGATGTTGTAGAACGCGGAGAGCACGAGACGGGCGACATGCGGGTTTTGCGACGTGGTGTAGAGCGTGTAGTGCTCTTCGGGCACGTCATAGCTCGCCAGCGCCGCGCGCGGCTCCATCGGGTTGGGCACCAGACGGTTATTGGTGAGGTCGAACTTCACCACATGGGCGGCCTTGGCGAAGGCGGCGTTGGTCGCCTCTTCGTCGCCGATGTGCCAGTTGTAGATGGTGTTGTTCGGCGCTTCCGGGTGCAGCTGCGGCGCGCCGGGCTTCAACGCGTCGCGCGGGTCGATCACGGCCTCAAGCACTTCATACTCGACATTGACCTTCTCAGCCGCATCGCGCGCCTGGTTCTTCGTCTCGGCAATCACCACCGCGACGGCCTGGCCGACGAAGCGCACGCGCTCCGGCTCCATGGCGCGCCACGCACCCATCTTCATGGGCGTGCCGTCCTTCGAATGGATCATCCAGCCGCAAATCAGGTTGCCGACCTTGTCGTCCACAAGCTGCGAACCGGTCAAAACGGCAACAACGCCCGGCATCGCGAGCGCTTCAGAGGAATCGATCGAGACGACCTTGGCATGCGCGTGCGGGCTGCGCACGAAGTGGGCATGCGTCATGCCGGCCATCGACATGTCGTCGGTATACCGGCCCTTGCCGGTGATGAAACGCTTGTCTTCCTTGCGCGGCACCCGCGCGCCAATCCCTTGAACGGTCATGGAAAGCTCCCTTGGATTTTGTGACGGCCTGCCCTCCCCAGGACGGCCGGTGATGTCAACGCGGACGGCAAGGTCTCAGAGAAGAACCGATCGCACGCGGGCCTGGTGGCAAAACCCTCCAGGCGGGCGGCTGGCCCTGGCCTTCCGTCCCATCCACCGGCATGCCGGGGATTGACGAAAGCGGGCGGATCGACCTCAGCGACCTCCCCGTCGGGCTCACTCGGCCGCGGCCTTGGCCTTCATGGCATCGGCCGCCGACAGCACCGCCTTGACGATGTTGTGGTAGCCCGTGCAGCGGCAGATGTTGCCTTCCAGCTCGTGGCGAACGGTGGCTTCGTCCAGATTGCCGCCATGACGGTTGATCATATCGACCGAGGTCATGATCATACCGGTGGTGCAGAAGCCGCACTGCAGGCCATGATGCTCGCGGAACGCCGCCTGCACGGGATGCAGCTCGCCGCCCTTGGCGAGGCCCTCAATGGTGACGACCTCTGAGCCCGACGCCTGCACGGCCAGCATCGTGCACGACTTCACCGCCCGACCATCGACGTGAACCACGCACGCGCCGCACTGCGACGTGTCGCAGCCCACGTGGGTGCCGGTCAGATTGAGGTTCTGGCGGATGAATTCCACCAACAAGGTGCGGTCTTCCACCTCTCCGGTCACGGTTTTCCCGTTCACGACCATCGTGACTTTCGACATCAGTATCTTCCTCCCGAACATGCTTAGTCCGCTCCGGATCACCGGCGCGACCAGCTTGACCTCATTTCAGCACGAACCAGGCAACGAGCGCTACTACGATTGCGCCCGCCGCATACACCCACATCGGAACGCCGCCTTGCGCCTGCGCCTTGGACGGCACCGGTGCCTGGGTGGCCGCGGAACCGGCGGCCACCGCGCTCGACGTTTCCATGGCATCGCCCGCAGCCATGCCGAGCCCGACCTCTTGGGGCACCGACGCGGCGACGACGGCGCCAAACTTGGAGAAGAACAAATCGGCTTGCGCTTTCGCCGTGGCGTCAATCAAGCGGCCACCCAGCTGCGCGATCTTGCCGCCGACCTGTGCCTTGGCGACATACGACAACAGCGTCGACTGCGCGCCCTCTTCGGTCAGCCGCACGGTGGCGCCGCCCTTGGCGAAGCCGGCGACCCCGCCGGTGCCTTCGCCCGTGATCGAATAGCTCTCGGGCGGATTGAGATCGCCCAGCGTGATCTTGCCCGAGAACGACGCACTCACCGGGCCGATCTTCTGCTTCACCTTGGCGGTCAGCTCCGTGTCCGACAGCTTGATGAGCTCCTCGCAGCCTGGGATGCAGGCTTTCAAGGTCTCAGGATCATTGAGCGCTTCCCAAACGCGGGCGCGAGGGGCAGCGATGCGCACCTCTCCAGTCATTTCCATGTTGAGTTCCCCCAGAAGCCGACCAAGCCGCCGACCCCGCTGTCGTTCTCATCCGCCAAGCGCGCCCCTCAACACGCTCAAGCGTCCATGGTCACCACATCCGACCATGTCTCGACGCGCAGTCAATCAGGGCCGAAGCGCCCTCGGAATTGTACTTTAGGTCGGATCCAAACAAGCCCACGCGACCGGCGCAAGCCCCCTCCCCGGTTCACATTTTCGCCAGCTCGCCAGTCACCAAGACCCCACGTGATCCTGGACTAAAGTAGGTGAATATCACGGATGTGACGGCGCGCGTTCGGTCTGTTACGGTTTAGTCAAATTCGTGTCGGTCGGGGCCCACGGGCCGCGACGCCAAAACAAATCGAACACGAAACCAAGGAACGGCCGCACGCCGTTCAATCGGGAGGGATGCCGTGGCCGAGCGGGGCGCTCTGCGGGGACATCCGCAGGGGATCAAGGTTGCCACGTCACAGGCGGCCTTGGCCGACGACGCAATTGAGGCCATCGCCGCCGAGCTCGCGCTCGCGCCGGGCGAAGCGTGCTTCCTATTGGTGTTTGCTAGCCCCATCTACGACACGCAGGCCGTCGCCGACGCGCTCGCCACCCGTTTTCCCACCATCCCCCATGCGGGCGCCACCACCGCTGGCGAAATTGGTCCAGACGGCATTGTCGACGGCTCGATCGTCGTCATGGCGTTCCCCTGCGATGGCTTCCGCGTCGTCTCCGCGCTCTTGCCCGATCTCAAGGACCTCAGCGTCGATCGCGCCGCCGACATCGTGCGCACGCTGCGCGCGAAGCTTGCCCAAAAGCTCGACGATGAAGCGTCAGGCTCCACCTTCGGGCTCACGTTTCTGGATGGCATGAGCCACCGGGAAGAGCGCGTGCTCGTGTCGCTGCAGCGCGGGCTCGATCACATCCCCCTTGTCGGTGGCTCGTGCGCCGACGGCCTCAGCTTCGGCAACACCTACGTCATCCACGAAGGCCGCGCGATCAGCGGCGCGGGCATCCTGGTCCTCGTCAATACCGACCGGCCGTTTCAGCTGGTGCGCTCAGACAAGTTCGAGCCGATGGCCAAAAAGCTGGTTGTCACCGCCTGCGACGAGGAGCGCCGCATCGTACGCGAGATCGACGCCGAGCCGGCCGCCATCGCCTATGCCGACGCCATGCAAATCGAGGCCGACCATCTCGACCCGATGGCCTTCGCCTCACATCCGGTTCTGGTGCGCGTCGGCGGCGAATATTATTGCCGTTCGATTCAAAAGCAGAACCCCGACGGCTCATTGTCGTTCTTTTGCGCCATCGACACCGGCGTGGTGCTCACGGCCGCCAAGCCCAAGGATCTCGTTGGCACCATCCAGCGCACACTTGCCGATGTCGATGAGGCCCTTGGCGGCACCGACGTGATCATTGCGTTTGACTGCGTGCTGCGCCGGCTTGACGCGCAGAACCGGCAGGTGGTGCGCCAGCTCGGCGATGTCTATCGCCACCACAATGTCGTGGGCTTCAACACCTATGGCGAACAGTTTCAAGCCATGCACCTGAACCAGACCTTCACCGGCGTCGCCATCGGGCGGCGGGGAGTGACGCTGTGAACGGACCACTCCTGGGCACATTTCCCTTCTCATCAGAAGTCGGCAAAATGGCCGAGCTGCAACGGCGCGTCGCCAAGCTGGAAAAGATCAACGCGGTGCTCATCGACCGGGTCGAGCGCTCGGTCGACAACCAAGGCTCGGCCTACGCCTTGTTCCAGACCACCATTGGCCTGGAGCGCCAGGTGCGCGAACGCACCGATGAACTCACCCGCACCTTGCGCAAGTTGGAGCGGACCAACGAAGAGCTCGTGCGCGCCAAGGAGCTCGCTGAGCTCGCCAACCGGTCGAAGACCCGGTTTTTGGCCGCCTGCGGCCACGACATCCTCCAGCCGTTGAATGCCGCGCGTCTATCGGCGTCGGCGCTCGCCGACGTCCAGACAAGCGACGATGGCGTGCGCCTCTCCCGCCAGGTCGATCGGGCGCTCGGCACCATTGAAGCGCTGCTCAAGACACTCCTCGACATCTCCAAGCTCGACGCCGGCGTCGTCAAGCCCGAGCCCGGTCCGGTGGCGCTGGGCGAATTGCTCGCCGACTTGGAAAGCGATTTTGGCCCACTCGTCGAACGCAAGGGGCTGAAGTTTGTCGTCATTCCCACCAGCGCCTGGGTGGAGACCGACCCGGTGATGCTGCGCCGGATCGTGCAAAACCTCGTCTCCAACGCGGTGCGCTACACCCAATCGGGCGGCGTGCTGGTGGGCGTACGCACACGCGGCGACGACGTGCGCATCGACGTGGTCGACACCGGCCCCGGCATCCCGCGCGACCAGCATGACTTGATCTTCGACGAATTCCATCGTGGCGACCGCGCCGTCCATGATGGCGAGGTCGGCTTGGGCCTGGGCTTGTCGATCGTGCAGCGGCTGGTCGCAACCTTGGGCCATGACGTCACGCTCAAATCCGTCGTGGGCCGCGGCAGCACGTTCTCCGTCACCTTGCCACGCATCGCCCCGCCCGCGCCGGTGCCGCTGGAGGCCTTGATGACCGGCTCGCTGCAAGGCTTTGGCCTGTCGGGCGCGTTCATCGCCGTGGTCGAAAACGACGAGACGGTCCGGGAAGCGACCGCGAGCCTGATTGAACGCTGGAGCTGCACGGTGGCCTCCGCGCCCAGCACCGACGAGCTCGTTGCCTTGGTCGAGGCCCATGGCCAACGACCCGATGTGATCTTGGCGGATTTCCATCTCGATCATGACCGCACGGGTCTTGAAGCCATCGAACGGCTGCGCACCCGCTTTGCCGCCGCCATCCCGGCCATCGTGGTCACCGCCGACTACAGCGGCGACACCGCCCGCCTCGTCCAAGCGGCCGGCGTGGAGCTGATCAAAAAGCCCGTCAAACCGGCTGAACTCCGAGCACTCTTGACGCATTTGATCGGCTAGAGCGTATTCCCCATAAGTGGAAACCGGGTATTGGGCAAAGATGACGCGCTAACATAGATTTAAAGCGCTGATCTGATGCAATCAGATCGAAAAGCACTCTAAGTAGAGATCGCGGCTGAGGTGTTCGGGGCGAATCTGTATTATGTTGGACGACGTGCATTTACGTCATGAAAGTGCAAATCGATCCGCTTTTATACCCTTCTCCCCTCGCGGGAGAAGGTGGCACGAAGTGCCGGATGAGGGGGAGCAACAAAACAAAACAACTTTTGTCAAAAAAACCCTCACGCACGCCTTTGAGGCATCTTATTTCGCAAGGAAAGAAGGGGAATATTATTGATCTTGTGAATTTATTTCAAAGATAGAAGACTTTTCTTCAACTATACGACATCATACGACATCATACGACAAACCTTGCCCCCAAATCTGCCATTGCCAGTGCCGCCACGCCCTCCCCGCCTACAACGAAAAAAGCCGCCGGGGTGACCGGCGGCTTCTGGAACGGGCTCGGGAGGGATGGCGTCACTGCGTGGCGCCACCGAGCTCGGTTTGCCAGTCCTTGAGCATCGACACGCCGTAGAAGGGCTTGCCCACGCCATTGTGGCAGGTCGAGCAACCGACCTTGAACACATCCCCGGCCGGACCCTTGCGGTTTGCCGGGAACACGGGGCCCAGCGGCTCCATGTAGGTGTTATTGACCTCACGGGCCATCCGAATGCCGTGCCAGGCGGTGACGCGCTGGGTCGGGCTTTCATCCCACGAGTAGAACGCGCGGCTGTTGTGACAGAACGTGCAGTTCACACCCAGCGAGTCCGACATGTGGATCATCAGGCCGTAGGTCCATTCCGTGTCCATGATCGTCGCCTTGTTGCCGGACGGCAGCGCGGTGAGCGTGTGGACGCGGATTTCCCGGTCGCCCTTCAAGAACCCGTTGAGGGCGTCGGTGGGCAGCGAGGTCTGGCCGACATACTGGCCGACCACATTCTGACCGTTACGGAAGCCGAGCTTGCCGCCCATCATCCGCGGGCCATCATCCTGCACCCAATAGTTCGCCGGAACCGGCTGACCGCGGTGGCAGGTGAGACAGGTGACACCGGTCTCGGCGACGTGGGTCTTCCACTGCGCGTTGATCGTGCGGGTCATTTGGATCATGCGCCGCGCGACAACCTTGGTGTAGACGCTGTCTTCGGCCATGTTCTCCGGATTGTGGCAGTAGTTGCAGCCCTGCTCCGGAGAGACCCACTCGGTGATCGCCAACATGAAGCGGTTTAACTGGTCGGTCGACAGATCACCCAGCACCTGGACGTTTTGATAGGCGTCCTTCTGCTCGGAGACCTTCGGACCCGACGGATCCGCTTCATACGGCACCGGCGGCACGACGTTCGCCTTCTTGAGCGCGGCCACGGCCTCACGGTCGTAGATTTGCGCCATGGCGGTGCCGCGATAGCCCGATTGCGCGGCGTCGATCGGCGGCAAGTCCCAGCCCGCCTTCCAGACCATGATGCCGGTCACAAGGGTCGTGACTGCAAGCAGGGCAGGTATGGTGAGACCCAGTTTCATTTCACACCTCCCGCCGCCGTCAGCGGATCAACGACATTCGGCCACAGGTCCGGATAGGGCGGCACGAGACCGTGCTTGATGCCCCACAGGTACCAATTGTCGACCACGGTGCCCGTCAACAGGATGCCGATACCGCCCGTGAGTGGGGTGAGCACCGCGAACCACCACGCCCAGCGGTGGATCGATTCCATCGTGGCGTTGAAGCCCATGGTCCAGCGCCAGAACAGAGCCGCGCGTTCCGTGGCGGTGCCACGATCGACGATCTGCTCGATTTCGCGCTCGCCGCCGTAACGGCTGACCGCGAGGATGGTGGCGCCGTGCATGGCAAACAAAAGCACCGAGCCATACAGGAACACGATCGAGAGGCAGTGGAAGGGGTTGTAGTAGAGGTTGCCGTACCGGATGGAGAACGCGGTCGTCCAATCCAGGTGCGGGAAGATGCCAAACGGCACCGCCTCGGACCACGATCCCATCAACAGGGGCCGGAAGAAGCCCAACACCAGGAACAACCAGATCGCCGAGGCAAACGCCCACGGCACGTGGGTGCCAAGGCCAAGCGCCTTCGCGCGCCGGAAGGTCCTCAGCCACCACAGCATCACCGACGCGGTGATGAAGGCACCCGAGATCACCCACCAGCCACCCTTGTCGAGCGGCGGAATGATCTTGAAGCCCTGATCCGGCGGCGGCGGCTCGAGCGCCAGCCACGGCAGCTGCCGCACGAACTCGATCGGATCCCAGCCAACCGACGCCAGCATATTGAAGCCGATGATGGTGAAGCCGATCGTGAAGGTGATGATCGAAGCCAGACCCAGGAAGCCCAAATAGATCGGGCCGAGCTGAGCGTTGCCGAAGTAGCCGATCAGCGTGGAGAAGACCGGCTTGATGATCCGCTCGTCCTCGTGACCTTCCACTTCGGGGCCGTATTCAGGGTGCGCGCGCACCTGAACGCGGGTGAAGATGTTTTGATACTCGTCGATGACCATGACGCATCCTCCCCTGTTCAAGCCCAAATCGGCAGGTTGAGCCACCAGTTCCACCACTCGGGCCAGCCCTTGTTCCAGAACGGTCCGCTGATGACGATGCACACGGCGCTCCAGAAGCCGGCGCTGAGCGCCAGGAACAGACCAAGCCGGTGAATGCCAAGCGTGCCGATCGAGTAGCCGATGGTGTCGCGGAAGAACGTGTCTTCATACTCCGGCGACTTC
>CALSBD010000082.1:0-9283 GCA_943373055.1 Rhizobium sp. Q54 | reverse complement strand
CAGCGACGCCGCCAACGGTCATCTGAATGAGGCTGACCATGCCGCCATAGCCGGCAAGGAACATCAAGGACAGCGCGATCATGCCCAGGATGAAGGTCCAGCCGAACACCTGGAACAGCCAGAAATCATTGGCATAAAGCGGCATGGTGATGAGCACGAAGGCCATCACCCACATCCACGCCGGCACCCGTTCGAACAGCGACGGCTCCGCGCGGCGGCGGGTCTGATCATTGGCGCGGGCGAGCGAAACGTCAGCCATCGATCACCTCCGCGAGCCCATGAGGCCCTGCGGCCGAAACGCCAGCACGACCGCCATGATGAGGAAGGTGAACACGACCGAGTAGGTCGGCGCGTAAACAAGCCCCAGCTGTTCCGACAGCCCGATGATCACCGCGCCGATCGCCGCGCCGGGGATCGAGCCCATGCCGCCCACGATCACGACGACGAGGCTTGCAAGCAGGAAGCGCGTATCTTCGCCCGGCGAGAGCGACTGGAACGTGCCGCCCACAATGCCGGCGACACCGGCGAGGCCGGCGCCGAAGCCAAACACGACCAAGAACACATATTGGATGCGCACGCCCGAGGCCGACAGCATCTCGCGGTCGTCAACGCCGGCGCGGATGAGCATGCCAAGCCGCGTGCGATTGAGCACCAGCCACATGGCGATGCCGATCACAATGGCCGCGATCAGGATTGCCACCCGGACGGTGGGATAGCGCAGCCACGTGATTTGACCGTCGCTTTCGCGCACCGAGGAGATAATCGGCAGCTCCATCGGGCCCGACAGCATCTCCGGCGTGCCGATGGTGTAGGATTGGCCACCCCAGACCCACAGCATCAGGTCGGCGATCACCACCGACAGGCCAATGGTCACCAAGGTCTGGCGCAGCTCCTCGCCCTCCATGCGGCGAAACACTTGGTTCTGCAACAGAAGACCGAGCGCCGCCACGATGATGAACACGACGGGAAATGCGATCAGCCAAGACCCGGTCGCATCGGAAATCTCGTACCCCAGATAGCCGCCAAGCAAATAGAGCGATCCGTGCGCCAGATTGACGTTGCGCATTAGCCCGAAAATCAAGGTGAAGCCGGACGCCACCAGGAAATACAGCGCCCCCAGGGTGATGCCGCCAAACACCGCATTGAGAAAAACGCGCTTGCGCCCGATCGCCTGCTCCAGACCGGGCGGCCAGGGCGCGAAAATGAGCCACAGGAGGGCGGCGACGGCGATAATGATGACGAACGACCAAAAGGGATGGCGACTGGCAAACCGTTGCATGTTCGCGATGCCCTCCCTTCGCTCGTGCCGGTTTGGATTGGGGCGGCAAGCCTAGACTCGAGGTGCGGGGATGCTCATACCCGACAGTCTCATGGTTCAGCCGGTGGTCGGGAAAACGCCCGGCCCCGCGTGCGGGTTACGCCTGCAGCTTGATTTGCACCGAGCGGCGATAGTCGCTGGGGGCCACCACGCCGTTGGCGATGAAAAAGCGCGAGAAGCTCGCTTGGCTGGAGAAGCCCAGATCAAGCCCGATATTGGAGACCGCGTCCTGGGTCGCCGCCAAAAGGTCGATCGCCCGCTCCATGCGCAGCGCATTGAGATAGAGGTTGGGCGTGAGGCCCACCTGGGTGCGAAACAGCTTGAAGAAATGCGGCCGCGACAGCCCCACCTCGCGCGCTACGTCATCAAGCTCCAGCGCGTCGCCCACCCGTTGCTTGAACAGGCGCAGCGCGTTGCGGATGCGATAGTCGCGCGCGGGCAAATCGGGGCCGGTGAAGCCCGCGCCCTTCTCGGTCCACTGCCAGGATTGATCAAACGCGGTCTGGGTGAGCGCGCACAGCCGATCTTCCAACATGGGATCGTCGCGCTCGTCTTGATCGATCAGGCTTTGCGCCGTCGTCACGACCAGGCGCGCCAGATAGTCGGTCACTTCCACCCCGACGCGGCCAAACCGAAGGCTTGCTTGCGCGCGCCGCGAAGCTTCCAAAAACCAGGACGGACGGATGTACAGCACAAGCGCCAAGGTGGGCGTGCGCTCGTCGATCGGGCGGTAATAGTGCGCCTGCCACGGGCTGATGGCCACCGCTTGGCCGGGGCCGAGCGGATAGACTTGATCATCGATAACGACCTGTCCTGGAGGTCCCTGGACGTGGAAGATCAAATGACCTTCCCGATGGCCGTGCGGGACCATCGCTCGATCCATGAGAAAAAGACAGACGCGCCCGAAGTCGCCGTGGAACACGGCAATCGACTTGCTCATGTTTTCCTCCCAGCCGCGTTCTTCTGACACGGTCGAACCTGAAGACTACGTCGAAACTCGTATCTGTCCAGCCTCTTTGACGGCACGCGGGTCTGCCCTGTCATAACGCGGCCTCCAAAAGCCCTCGGATGTCCGCCGTGGTGGCGTGGCGCGGCGTGGCGCGATGGGCGGGATCCTCGGCCGCGCGCAGCGCGATGCGGGCGACCGCGTCGGCATCAAGCGTCACCCCGTGCAGGCGCGACGGCAGCCCGAGCCGAACGCCGAGCGCGGCCATTGCCTCCGACACGTCAGCCCGGGCCGGCAGGTCAAGCGCTTGGCGCAAGCCATCGACCCGGTCCTCCGTCGCCGGCCGGTTGAAGGCGAGCACCGGCGGCAGGAGCGCGGCGTGCAAGAGACCGTGCGGAAAATCGGCCTGCGGTTCGGCCTCGATGGCGCGCGACAGCGCGTGCACCCCACCTACGCCCTTTTGGGCCGCCAACCCGGCGTCCAAGGCCGCCGCCAGCATCTCGCGGCGGGCTTCCAGATCGCTGCCATCGCGCACCGCGCGCTCCAGCCATTTGATCGCGCGGCGTGCGCCATCAAGCGCGATGCCATCGGCCGGCGGGTTCCACGCGGGCGACAAATAGGCCTCCACGCAATGGGTGAGCGCGTCCATGCCGGCCGCTGCGGTCAACAGCGGGGGCGCGGCGGTGGTGATGGTGGGGTCGCACAGCACAAGCGCCGGCGTGGCGCCCTCAGCGCCGCCCGCCGCCACCAGCGCGCGCGCCACCGGGCCGAGCCCAACGCTCTGGGAGGTGGTGGGTAAGGTGATGACCGGCACGCCGGCGCCGCCACGACCGCGCGCGCCGAGCACGCGCGCCACATCCAGCGCGCCCACCCCGCCAAGGCCAATTACGCCGTCGGCGCGATGAAGCGAGAGGGCGGCGCCCGTGTCGGTGAGCCAAGCCGCCGTCGGCAAGCTCGGCACCCGCCGCACGGCAAGCGGCACTGCCCGCGGCGACAGGCATTCGCACACGGCGGCATAAAGGTCGTCCCATTCGCCGGCGAGGTCGGTGACAATGGCCGGGCGCAGGACGCCGAGTTTTTTCAGCTCCACCGAGAGGGCGTCTTCCAGCACCCGGTCGGCGAAATGGATGCGCGTCACATAGGCGATCAACGACATGGCGACGATCTCCCGAGGCATCCGCGCCCCCCTCATGGCGGCGCGCGCACGGCACTCGCCGATCAAACACCAAGCGGCGCTTTGATCGCGAGCGACGGAAGGACCCGCCGAAATGCGTGAGCATCTCGGCGGGCCAAGGTCGTCAGGGAGGATGTCTAAGGATTAGCCGCCCGCGCGCAGCTTGGCGCAGTCAGGGTTGTCGCGCGAGGGCAGGCCCATGGCGCGGAAGGCTTCCGGCGTCATGCCCAGCGTCTGGGTCACGCCATCGACGCGCGCCTTGAAGACGTTGGTGAGGCCGCCCTTGCCGTCATCCACCACTTCATTGACAAACACCGAGCCAGTGGCCTGGCGGTTTTCATTGAGCTTCACGACGCCGAGCGGGGTCTTCAGCTCCATGGTGGCAAGCGCGTTCTGGAACGCCTTTTGGCCGTCCGACAGGTCACCCTTGACCGCGTTCAGCGCCTGGATGGCGGCGAGCGTGGCGTTGTAGTAGCCCACGCCGAACAGCGACGGGGTCGGGAACCGCTCGCTCTCCGGGAAGGCCGCCTGATAGGCCTTCACGTAGTTCTGCCAAGCCGGGTCCGGATTGTCGGTGGCGAGCGGGCCGGAGGTCGGCGTGCCCTTCAGCGCTTCCTTCGCCTTGCCCTTCGAGGTGAGCACGGTCTGGTCGGCCATGATGGTGCCGCCGATCAGGTTCGTCTCGGCGCCGGCCTGTTCATACTGGTTGAGGAAGTTGATGGCGTCCGTGCCGCCCACGCCCAGATAAATGGCGTCGACGTCATCGGGCAGCTGCGCGATCACGCCGGCGAAGTCCGACGAGCCGAGCGGCACCCAGAAGCGCTGCACGATGTCACCACCGGCCTTGCAGAAGTCGACCGCGAAGCCGAGGAAGTTGGTGTAGCCGAACGAGTAGTCCGCCGCCACGGTGGCAACCTTCTTCCAGCCCTTCTCCTTGACGACATAGGTGCCCAGACCCTGGCCCCACTGCGCGCCATCCAGGTTGAAGCGGAAGAAGTTCGGCGCCGGGTCGACCCAAGTGGTTTCCAGCGCGCCGGAGATGCCGTTGATGACCGTCTTGTTGGGGATCGTCTTGGCATAGTCGCGCATGGCGATGCCTTCGGAGCCCGACAGCGGTCCGATGATGATGTCAACGCCGTCCTGCTCAATGAGCTTACGCGCCTGGCGCACGGCGGTGTCGGGCTTGGTGTCGGTCGGAGCGACGACGGTGACGATCTTCTTGCCGCCCGCCATGCCCTCGACCTGCTTGAGCGCCATTTCGACGTTGCGCACGCCATCCTTGCCGCCGGCCGCAAACGCGCCTTCCAGCGCGACGAGAACGCCGATCTTGATGGTGTCCTGTGCCCAGGCGGCGCCCGGCAACAACAGGGCCAAGGCCGAGACAGTACCGATGAATGCCTTCTTCATGGATCTCCTCCTTCATCGCCCGGTCGTTTGTCCGACCGTCGCTTGCCGTTGCCCAAGGCCGTCTGCCCGGGTGGCGTTGCTTGCGCCTGGACACCGTGAGGCGCTCAGGCTTGTGGAGGAAAGCCTATCGACGTGCGGTCGTGACGAGCGATGACCGCGTGTGCCACGTCATAACCGAGCGTCTGATTTTTTGAGTTTTCGCCCGGCAGGCCTAGGGCCTCACACCAGCATTTCGACGAAGCCCTTGCCGCGCCATTGATAGAACGGCCCCGGCGTTTCCGGTCGTAAGCCGCCGTCGCGAATGAGCCGCGCGGCCAGCGTCTCCAGAATCGTCTGGGTGATGGTGGGGATCTTGGTGGTCTTGGCCTCCTCGAAGGTCAGCCACGCGACGTCTTCCAGTTCACCCGAGGGCCCAAGCCCCGACGCCGTCTTGGCTGCGATCGCGTCGGCGAAACAGGCGAAAAAGCGGGTGTCGAACCGGCGCGGGCGGCGCGGCGGGGTGATGGCGCGCGCGATCAACACCAGCGGCGACAAGTCGATCGCCACCCCCGCTTCGTCAAACGCGGCCAATTCCCCCGTCAGTGGGCGCGGCGAGGGCGCCTTGGCGCCCAGGAACAGCCCGGCCTCTTCATAGGTCTCGCGGATCGCCGCCACGCCGAACGCACGCGCCCGCGCCGCCGACTTCGGCCCCTTCATGGCGATCGCCAGCCGGCGCGCCACCACCGGATCATAATCAACCGCCACCGGCGCCCGGCTGTCGGCTGGGTCGACCCGCCCGCCGGGGAATACATAGGCGCCGGGAAAAAACGCGTGCCGGGAGTGCCGCCGACCCATCAACACCCGCACCGGCCCGCCTGCGGCCTGATCGAGGATCAACAGCGTCGAGGCGTCCTTGGGCCGGACATTGGGGTGATGCGTCGCCCGTTCGGCGGCGGTCAGACGCTTCAGGAGGGCATCTTCGTCGCTCACCGCTCGCCCTCGGTTTGGCCATGGCCCGCCGGCGCCGTCACGATGGCCGGATCGGGGTGCTCGCCGCGTGGATCAAAGCCGTGCATGTAGCGCGCCCATTGCAGGCCGATGATGGCGCCCTTGACCGGCGGCAACAACGCGAGCGACGAGCCAATGATGATCGGCCCCCACATCAGCGCGTGGATCCACAAATCCGGCCGCCACGTGGTTTCCACCCACAGCATCAACGACACAACGATGTGCCCGACGATGAACATCACCACGTACGGGGGGAAATCATCGGCCCGGTGATGATGAAACGCCTCGCCGCACGCCGCGCACGCCGGCTCGACCTTGAGGTACTTGCCATAAAGGTGACCCTCGCCGCAGGCCGGGCACCGTCCAAGCGCGCCGCGGCGCATCGCGACCGCCACCGAGCGCGCGGGGAGCGGGCTTTCGGGCTCAACCGCCGTACCGCCATAGGTGATCGTCATCGCTTTCGTCCTCCTCAGCGCCGCCCGCGCTTGATGCCCTTGGGCGGGCCGCCTCGTTTTTGGATGCGGGATGGGCCGCCGCGCGCGGGCAGCCGGCCGCGTGTGCCTGCCGACAGCATCTCGAAACGCAGCGCGCCCGCAAACGGGGCGGCTTCTACCAGCCGCACCTCGACCCGGTCGCCCAGCCGGAACGTTTCGCCCGTGCGCGAGCCGACCAGCGCATGGCGCGCCTCGTCATGGACAAAGAAATCATCACCCAATGTCGAGATGGGAATAAACCCATCCGCGCCGGTGTCGTCGAGCTTGATGAACAGGCCCGACTTCGTCACGCCGCCAATCTTGCCGTTGAACGTGCTCCCGATACGATCTGCCAAATGGCGGGCGATCAGCCGGTCGATGGTGTCGCGCTCCGCCGCCATGGCGCGCCGCTCGGCCGCCGAGATTTCCGCGCCGATCGCCTCCAGCTTGTCGTCGATCGTCTCCGGCAGGCCGTCGGAGCCAAGCTTGAGCGCGCGGATCAGGGCCCGATGCACGATCAAATCCGCATAGCGGCGGATCGGCGAGGTGAAGTGGGCGTACCGCCTCAAGTTCAGTCCGAAGTGGCCGATGTTGAGCGGATTGTATTCGGCCTGCGCCTGCGAGCGCAGCACCACCTCATTGACCATTGTCTGGTTGGGTGTGTCGACCACGCGGGCGAGAATGTGATTGAACTGGCTTGGTCGCAGCGCGCCCGCCTTGGGCAAGTTGATATCGAGCGAGCCGAGGAATTCGCGCAGCGCCTCCAGCTTTTCCAAGCTCGGCGCGTCATGGATGCGATAGACGAGCGGCACGCGGTGTTTTTCGAGCGTTTCGGCCGCGCACACATTGGCCTGGATCATCATTTCCTCGATCAGCTTATGGGCGTCGAGGCGTTCGGGGATGATCACCCGATCAACCGTCCCATCGGGCTTGAGGAGGATTTTGCGCTCCGGCAAGTCAAGATCGAGCGGCTCGCGCGCGTCGCGCCCACGCTTGAGGCACGCATACGCCTCCCACAGTGGCCGCAGCACACCCTTCAACAACGGATCGGTCACGTCATCGGCCCGCCCGTCAATCGCCGCCTGCGCTTGGGCATAGGCGAGCTTGGCCGCCGAGCGCATCAGGATGCGGTGGAACGAGTGGCCCTTCTTGCGCCCATCGGCGGCAAACACCATGCGCACGGCCAGCGCGGGGCGATCGACCCCGCCCTTGAGCGAGCACAGGTCGTTTGAGATGCGCTCGGGCAGCATCGGCACCACCCGGTCGGGGAAGTAGACCGAGTTGCCCCTGAGCAGCGCCTCGCGATCAAGCGCCGAGCCCGGCCGCACATAGTAGGCAACGTCGGCGATCGCCACGGTGACGATGTGGCCGCCTGGATTGGCCGGGTCGGGATCCGGCATGCCGTGGACGGCGTCGTCATGGTCCTTGGCGTCGGGCGGGTCGATGGTAACTAGCGGCAGGTCGCGCCAGTCTTCCCGGTCCTTCATCGTGACGGGCTTGGCCGCCTCGGCCTCGGCCACCACGGCGTTGGGAAACACGTGCGGGATGTTGTGCACATAGAGCGCGATCTCGGACACCGCGCGCTCGGACGCCATCGACCCGATCGTCTCGCGCACTTTGGCCCGCGGCAATCCCAGTCGACCGGTGCGCAGAATATCCAACGACACCAGATCGCCATCGTGCGCATCGCCGATGTCGTCCAAGGCCAGGACGATTTCCTTGCCCTTCTTGTCGACCGGCACCACGCGGGCCATGGTCGGGCCGACGCGCAAGATGCCCAGCGCGGCCGCCGGCTTGCGCTCCAACACCTTGATCACCCGCGCCGCATGGGTCGCGTGGCCCGCGGCGGCGCTCTCATCATCGACGAGCCGGATCAGCGCCCGGTCGCCCACGCCCGGCGCGGGGCCAAGCGTCTTCTTGCGGTTGGAATCGATGAGGATGAGCACGGTCGGCGTGGGACCGAACGCCTCGTCCCAGTCCATCGGCTGGCCGATCAACTCGCCGTCGCGGTCGCGGTGGGTGATGGTGACGACCGAGACGCTTGGCATTTGGCCGGGCGTTTCAAACCGCCGGCCGCGCCCGCGCGCGACCGTGCCCTCGCCCTCCAGCTCCTTGAGGATCCGTTTTAAATGGATGCGGCCAGCGCCGGTGATGCCGAAGTGGCGCGCGATCTCGCGTTTGCCGGCTTCGCCCGGGTTTTGCGCGACAAAGGCAAGGATCTCCTCCTTGGTGGGCACACCGGGATGCGCGGCCTCAGCCGCTGCCGCGTGCCGCCCCGTTCCTGTCACCTTCCCACCGATTCGCCGCGCCAATGTGTGCTCCCGCTCTTCGCGCGGTAGACACTAGCGGTCAGCACGGCTGGACGCCACCCTTGCGACCGAGAAGACCTCGGCCTTACTGCCGCAGCGCGGCGGCCTGGATGTCGCGCAAGGGTTTGACGAGATATTCAAGCACCGTGTGCTGGCCATAGAGAATGTCGACCTCGGCCAACATGCCCGGCACGACCGGCTTGTCGGGGCCGAAGCTGGAAGCTTGGGCTTCCAGGCGTACGCGGAAATAGGGGTTGCCCTTGTCGTCCTGCAGTGCGTCGGAGGAGATTTCCACGACCTTGCCCTTAAGGCCACCGAATAGCGAATACTCATAAGCGGAGATTTTCACCACCGCTTCCTGGCCCGGATAGACGTTAGCGCGGTCCGCTGGCGCCACGCGCGCTTCCACCGCGACCGACATGTCGGCGGGCACCAATTGCACCAACGGCTCGGCCGGCCGCACCACGCCGCCCAAGGTGGTGACGAACAGCTTGTTGACGGTGCCGGAGATCGGCGCGATCACCTCCGAGCGCTTCACCCGGTCGCTCATTGCGGTGATTTGCTCTTCGAACTTGGCAAGCGCCAGTTCGGTCTCGGTCTTTTCCTTCTCCACGTCCGAGCGGAAGCGCAGCTTGTGCTCGCTGCGTCGCCGTTCACTTTCCGATAGGG
>CALSBD010000081.1:0-9294 GCA_943373055.1 Rhizobium sp. Q54 | reverse complement strand
GGATCAAAACCTGCCGGATCATCATAGAAGCGGACCTTCATCGTCTTCTCAGCGGCCGCGACCGGCAACGTCGCCATCGCCAGTGAGCCTGAAAGCACGGCGCCGACGAGAACGGCGGACAAGATCTTGCGCAAAGCTCGTGTCATGGTGACCCCCTTGAGCTGTGAACTGGGAGGGGGCCGCGCCAAACCTGCGGCGCGGCCGGAGGTTTGACGTCAAGCGGCCTGTTCGACCGCGTTGCCGGACTTGGAGAGGTAGCCCTTGGCCATCTCCAGCGAGACGACGTCGGAGTACTTCTGGTGCATGTCGTAGAGGTTCATGTAGTGCGACGCCTCGGTGCGATCGAACACGCACTCCGACACCACGCCCATGCGGAAGCGCGCCGTGGCGCCATCCACCACCGTCGCCCGCACGCAGCCGCTCGTGGTCTCGCCGCACACGATGAGGGTGTCGACGCCCAAGCTGTTCAAATGGAACATTAATGGCGTGCCTTGGAAGCCGCTCGGCGCGGTCTTCTCGATCACCACTTCACCGGCGATCGGCGTCACTTCGTCGACGATCTCAGTGCCCTTGTGCTGCATCTCCGGCGACAAGCTCGACGGCTCGCGGTGGCGATGCACCCACGGCTTCATGCCGTTCTGCAGGCCCTTGACGTGGACGACCGGCACCTTGTTGGCGCGCGCCACGGCGAGCAGTTCGGCGGTCTTGTCGACCGCCTCCCAGCCCTCCAGACCGGTGCTGCTCGGCCACATCTTCATAGACTCGAAGATCGGCTCGCGCTTGAGGCCCAACACGCTGTAGTAGATGTCGATCAAAACAAGCGCCGGCTTGTCGCCAAATCCGAAGAGTTGCTTCTTGCCCCACTGCTTGTCGTGTTCCTTGTCGCGCTCACTTAAAAACTTTTCC
This sequence comes from Rhizobium sp. Q54, assembly GCA_943373055.1. Lineage (GTDB taxonomy): Bacteria > Pseudomonadota > Alphaproteobacteria > Rhizobiales > Ancalomicrobiaceae > CALSBD01. Next base: position 8,388 of record CALSBD010000081.1, on the reverse strand, counting down.
CAGCCGTACATGTGTCTCTCCTCAAGTTTTCGCGTTTGGGAACCCGCCGCGATGTGATCACCCGCACGGCGGATGCTTCGGGAAAGCTATGGGTCGGTGCTGTCACCGAGGTGATGAGGAGAGATGAGCAAACGCCGTGCCAGTATTTTCGATAACGCCCGTGACGCCCTGAAACCGCACCGGTAATCGACACGTAAAGCCGGCTATGCCACTCGCATGCCCGGTGCGAGGGCGGTGGCATCCGACTGGCCTGAGGCAAGTAACCCTCAGAAACAGAATGGAAAATCGCTTGCGAACCGGCGCCCTCGGCGCTCACGCGACGCCCTTGCGTTTCGCGCCGTCGGTGTGAAAAGGATCCGTCCACGAGAACCACGCACCACGGTGGCAGCCCCCAGAATCGCGGAAAAACCCTGATTTTCCCCCATAAGGAGGCCTTATGGGGCCCTGCTTAAAATCAGGCGCTGCCTTGGTCGCAAATTGTTCGGGCTGCGCAATCCTCCTGCTGAAATCGTCAGTCCCGTCGACCAAAGCCACGGGCGGATCCCCGCAAAACGTCCTCTGGCGCCCTGGCACGCCGTTTGCGGGAGGGGGTTATGTTCCGGCGCCGACCTTAAGGCCTTCCGATCCTCGGACCTCGCGACCGTCCCGCCGGCAGGAGACGCAACCATGGTGAAGCCATTCGACCTGTCCGAAATCACCATCGCCGGACTGCAAAAGGGCTATGCGTCGGGCGCGTGGACCGCCCGTGACGTGGTGGCCTGGTATGTCGACCGGGTCCGCCGCCTCGATCAGGCCGGGCCGTGCATCAACTCCGTCATCAGCCTCAACCCGCACATTGACGAACAGGCCGCCGAGCTTGACGCTTACTATGCCGCCCACGGCCCCAAGGGGCCGCTGCACGGCGTGGTGTTGATGATCAAGGACCAGATCGACGTGAAGGAGATGCCGACCACCGGCGGCTCGGTGATCTTCAAGGACAACTGGCCCAATCGCGACGCCACCATCATCGCGAAGCTACGCGAGGCCGGCGCGCTGATGCTGGGCAAGACCACGTTGGGTGAGATGGGCGCTGGCGATACCCACGGTTCGCTGTTCGGCTCCACCCGCAATGTCTATGCGCCCGAGCGCACTGCGGGCGGTTCATCCGGTGGCTCCGGCGCGGCGGCCTCGGCGAACTTTTGCACCGTGGCGCTCGGCCAAGAGGGCTTCGCCTCGATCCGGCGTCCGTCGATCTGGAATGGCGTCGTCGGCATGCGGCCCAGCATTGGGCTCGTCAGCCGCGGTGGCGTCTATGATGGCTGGCCGTCCGTGTGGGGCTCGGTCGGCCCGATGGCGCGCACGGTGGAGGATGCCGCCCGCGTGCTCGATGCCATGGTCGGCTATGACCCCATGGACCCCGTCACCGCCCATGGCGTCGGCCAGTTGAAAGGGCGCTTCATCGATCAAATCCGGCCCGATGGCTTGCAAGGTGTGCGCCTCGGCGTCCTGCGCGCGTCCATGGGGGTTGATGCCGATCCGTCGGCGGATGACTTCAAGCGCGTGGCCGCCGTGTTTGAGACCGCGCTCACCGCGTTGCGTGCCGCCGGCGCGGTGCTCGTCGATGTGGAGATCCCCGGCCTCAAAGACCTCATCAAGCAGCGCGCGGCGCACCCGAGCCACGGCACCGACGCGTTCGAATACTATACCCGCGATCTCGAAAACCCACCGTTCCGCACCAAGGCCGAGGCGATGGCCTCGCCGCTCTATGAGGGCGTCTCGATCCAGATGAAAGGGCGCTGGGCGCGCGAAGCCACGGCTGAGGCCTATGCGAAGTCGATGGAGGCGCGCGACATCCTCAAGACCCGCTATTTGCAAGTGCTCGCCGACCACGACCTTGCCGGCTTCGTCCACACGGCGATCGAACACGAGCCGACCTTGATCGTGGATGGCGTCAACCCGCCCTACGTCAATCACAAGGGCGCGCCGCACCTCAACACGTTCCTGGGCGATGTGCCCAGCATCGTGGTGCCGGCCGGCTATACGACCGTCGGCTTGCCCGCTGGCATCGCCTTCCTGGGGCGGCCCTATGATGACCTCGCCATGATCCGCTATGCTCATGCATTCGAGGCACAGACCCAGGCGCGTCAGGCGCCGCAGCTGGAGACCTTGCGCGTCGCCGCGGCGTGAAGCGCACCGGGCCAGCACCAACCGCCGAGGCGATCAGCCCCGGCGGTTTTTCGTCGCTTCAATGACCGCCCACAGGCGCGCGGGCGTGATGGGCATGTCGACATGGTCGATGCCAAGGGGGCTGAGCGCATCAGCCACGGCACCGGCGATCACCGGCAACGCGCCGACCGTGCCGGCCTCGCCAGCCCCCTTGACGCCGAGGACATTGGCCGCTGTCGGCACCGGCCGCATCACCACCTGAAGGGCTGGCACGTCGCCTGCGCGCGGCACGGCATAGTCCATCAACGACCCCGTCGTTAGCTGGCCAGAGGCGGCGTCATAGCGGATCGCCTCCATCACCACCTGGCCAATGCCCTGCACCACGCCGCCATGGATCTGCCCCTTGACCAGCAGCGGGTTGAGCGCAATGCCCACGTCGTCAACCACGAGATAGCGAACGATCTCCAAGGCGCCGGTCTCAGGGTCGATCTCCACCTCGGCCACGTGGCAGCCATTGGGAAATGTGGGCGCCGCTGTGCCGATAAAGCGCTCCTCGGTGAGGGTCAGGCCGCGCACGCGGATGAGCTCGGCCGTCGTCACCGTGCGATCAGTGCCGACCACGCGGAACGCACCGCGGGTAAACTCAATGTCGGCGGCTGACGCCTCCAGGTGCTCTGCCGCCTCAAGGATGAGTTTATCCCGCAGCGCCAAGGCGGCAATCGTGAGCGCGCTGCCCGCGGCCGCCGCGCTGCGCGAGCCAAACGTGCCCGTGCCGCGCGCCACCCGCCCGGTATCACCCGCCACCACCACGCCACCCTCGGGCTTCAGCCCCAGCTGTGTATCAAGCACCTGCAAGAAGGTGGTCGCGTGGCCCTGCCCCGCATCGCCCGTGCCGAGGCTAAGCGTGAAGCCTTCGGGCGACACATCAATGCGGGCATATTCGGGCGCCGGCCCGGTCACCGGCCCGCCAGCAATTTCGATCGCATAAGCAAGCCCGATGCCCCTGAGCCGTCCGCGCGCCTGCGCCTGAGCTCGCCGGTCCGGGAACCCGGCCCAATCAGCCCGCGCGAGCGCCTCGTCCAAGAGCCCGGGGAAATCACCGCAGTCATAGGTGAAGACAAGCGGCGTGCGATACGGCATCTCATGCGGCTCGATCATATTGTGTCGCCGCAGCGCGATGCGATCGAAGCCGCAGCGGGCAGCGGCCAAATCAATCATCCGCTCCAGGATGTAGGTCGCCTCCGGCCGGCCCGCCCCCCGATAGGGCGCAACGGACTGGGTGTTGAGATGCACCCCGGTCACCTGCGCGTGGATCGCTGGCGTGCGATAAACACCGGCAAGCGAACCCAAATTGCCGGTGGCTGAGTGCAGCGTCGACGGACCCAAATAGGCGCCAAGCGCCACCGTCGCAGCAACCTGAAGGCCCAGAAACCGGCCGTCGCCATCAAGCGCGAGGCTGGCGTCGACGATCTGCTCGCGCGCTTGTGGATCGGCAAGAAACGCCTCCGACCGCGTCTCGGTCCACCGCACGGGACGCTTCAGGCGCAGCGCCGCGAGCACCAACACAACAAGCTCCGGACTGGCGCTATTGCGCATGCCGAACGACCCACCGCACCGATCCGTGATCACCCGCACCCGCTCAACCGGGATCTGAGCGGCAGCCGCGAGGCTTTGCTGCAGCCCATGCGGCGCCTGCGTGCCCGTCATCACCACCACCGTGCCGTCCTGCTCGATCCAGGCGCGCGCCGAGCGCGGCTCCATCGTCACGGCCGTGACCCGACTGATCGACAGGCGCTGGGTGACCACATGCGCGGCGTTCGCCATCGCCGCATCGACGGCCGCGCGATCGCCCAGTTCGTGGACAAAGACGCGATTGTCGGGCACTTCGGCCCACACGGGTGGTCCGTGGACCGCACGGGCCACGTCAACCACGAACGGCGCGTCCTCGATCTCGACGACGACCGCTTCCGCCGCCGCGCGCGCGGCCGTCTCGCTCACCGCCAGCACCGCCGCGATCGGATCGCCCACATGGCGTACCGCACCGTCGGCAAGCCCCGGGAACGGCGGAATGTGAATTGAGGCGCCGTCAACGGTGGTCGGGCGCATGCGCGGCGCAAGGGGGGTGAAGCCGGCCGCGCTGAGGTCCTCGGCGGTCAACACGCCCAACACACCGTCCAAGGCCAAGGCCGCCGTGGGATCGAGCCGCAAGAGGTGGCCCGCCGGGCGATCGCTGCGCACGAATACCATCACCACATCGTCGGCGCGCGCAGCATCGTCGGTATACCGCCCGCGCCCCAAAATGAGATCTTCGTCCTCGCGACGCGGTAACGGTAAGCCAATGGTCATCGCCTACTCCGCCGCGACAGCATGCGGGACGCGACCCTCAAGGTGCGTGAGCACTTCGGTGAGATGCATGACGTCGGCATATTTATGATGCAGGTCGAACAGGTTCATCTTGTGGACAAGCTCATGGCGATCAAACGTGCAGTCTTCGACTAGGGAGATGTGATAGCCGTTTGAGTAGCCATCCACGCAGCTCGCGCGCACGCAGCCCGACGTGCTCTCGCCGCACACTATGAGGCTGCTCACGCCGAGCTTGGTCAGGTGCGAAACAAGCGGCGTGCCGGCAAAGATGCTGGCGCGCTGCTTACGGATGATGATGTCGCCCTCCTGCGGGGCGAACGCGTCGAGAATGTCATAGTCGTCCGGTGAGGCCTTGTGACGGGTGCGGCGGGTGGCCGACACGCCCTTGGGCGCCGCATGCGGCTGGCGATCCGAGGTGCAGTAGATCACCGGCAGGCCCGCCGCCCGCGCCGCCGCGATCAGGCGCTTGGTGGGCTCAATCGCCTGGTGCGCATAAATCCCGCAGCTTGACGGGTGCTCCTCCTGCAACTCCACTGGCGGGCGCGCGCCGCCGCGATAGGCGCTGTTGTAAAGATCGATTAAGATCAAGGCTGGCCGCGGCCCGACGAACGTCTCGCGCGCATAGGCCGAGTAGATCGCCAACAGATCGGCGGGAACGACATCCTTCCAAGCATGGTCTTCGAAGCGATCGGGTGTCATGGCAACCTCCTGAGGCATCATGGGGCGAAGGAAAGACCGAGCGACCGCGCCGCCCATAGACCCGCGGCCGCCAACACGCCCGCGAGCGGGGGTAGAAAAAAGCACGACGCAAGCCTGAGCCCGCTGAAGCGCCAGCCCATCAACGGGGCTTCATAGGCAAGCACCCGATGCAGCGCGAACACCGACCAGCCGGCCAAGAACGCCACCGTCTGCGCCGTGCCGGCGCCAGACTGCCAAACGATCAGCGCGATGGGAAACGACGTCATCGGTCCGCCCGGCATGACGCCGCCAATGACCGAAGCCAACAGGATGCCCGACATCCCCGTATCGGGCCCCAGCACCGCGCCCACCCCCTCGGTGGGAATGACCTGGGCGAGAAACGCGGCGGCGAGCAGCGCCAGCGGCAAGCGGATCATCAGATCGCGCGCTTGACCGAGCGCCTGCGCCAGCCCGCGCTGCACGCCAACCGCGCCCTTACGGCGGTAGACATACACCGCCAGCAGCGCGGCTAGGCTCCACAGGGTCAAGGAAACGGCATTCATGGCTGCGGCGCATCCCTCAGCTTGAGGGGCGTCTTCTTCACCACCCACCGGGCGACGAGGCCCGCGAGAAGCGGCAGTGGCAGGCTGGCAAGGAAGCGTACGAGGCTGAACTCAGCCCCCATGAACGGCAGCTCCCAAATGATCAACCGGTTCAATCCGATGAGCGCCCAGGCCGCCAGATAGGTGACAAGCGCTCCCGCGTCGGCGCCCGCGATCCACAGGGCGTGCACGATGGGAAACGACGTGAACGGCCCACCGGGCGTGACGACACCGGCGACTGTTGCGACCAACAGGCCCCGCATGCCCGACTGTGCGCCAAGCAGCTTGGCAACCCGCTCGCGGTCAACAAGCTGTTGGATCAGCCCGCCAATGATCAAGCCGGCGCCGAGCTGCGGCAGCACGGTGTAGACAAGCGATCCGAGCTCCTTGAACGCTGCCGCCATGGCCGGCGTGCCGCCGACGGCGTAGCAAATCACCCCCGACACGACCGCAAGGCCAGCGAACACGGCATCGGATGTTTTCATGGCAAACGGGTCTCCCACCGCGCCGGCACGCGCCCGCCGCAGGACTCAAGAGGGGGCGAGTGGCAAGCGGCTGGTGGCGTCGTCGCCCAGGGCCAAGCTTGCGGCGTCAAACCTCGCCAATGATCAGCCGATCCTCGACGAACGGCGCCAGTCGAAACAACTCCGGCACCACATCGGCCTCCAGGATCGCCCAGCAGCGTGCCGCGATCCGGCCCGGCAGATCGATCAGGTGATCGGACCGCGCCGCCAACTCGATCTGCCGCGACAGGTTCATCGATGGGAGTGGGGCGAGCGTGAGCTCGTCGGGCACCACGCGCGAGGAAAACAGGCACAGCGGCGTGACGATCGAAAATGCCAGCCCCTGACGAATGAGATCGATCACCGGCGCCGAGGAGGCAAACTCCAGTGTGCGCGGCAGCTGAATGCCGTAGCGCGACAGCTGGTTGTCGATCAGCGTGGCAATGCGCCGACGCGGCCCATAGCGCACGAACGTGAGACTGCGCGACAGCTTTTGCAGGTCTTCCGGGTACTGTGGCGGCTCGGTGCCCTTGGGCAGCGCGACCAGGAACGGCTCGCGGATGATGGTGTGGGTCTGGATATGATCGACTTCGTCGAGCCGCTCGCTGGTCAGCACAATGTCGAGATCGCCATGCACCAGATCGGGCACTAAGGGCCCCGTGGTGCCCGACGTGATCGACAGCGTGCCAACAAGATTGCGCAGCTCGGGCACGAGCTTGGGCACCAGCGCCAAGGCGAGCGACTCCAAGATACCAAGCCGCAACTCCGGCATCTCCGAGCCTTTGAACCGACCCAGCTGGTGGCGCAGATCGTCCACTTCGCCAACAAGCCGCCGCCCGGTGGAGCGCAGCACCGCGCCGGCGGGCAACAGCCGCATCGGCCGCGCCACGCGATCGATCAGCGGCGTGCCGACATCCTTTTCCAATTGCGCCAACCGCTGCGACACCGCGGCCTGGGTAATGCCGAGGTGACGGGCCGCACTCGACAAGCTGCCCTCGTCGCACACCGCCAGAAACACTTCGATGGCCCTTAGATCCATGGCGCCCCTCCGCGACGGACGAAGCCGCGCGAACGGCTCCGTCTCGCCTGGATGTCTTGCAAGAGCCGGGCCGACTGATCGACCCCGGGCGCGACGTCATCATGCGACCACCGGCGGCGCGGAAACCTTGCCCTTTGGCAGCTTGAACAGGCCACTCGACAGCCCTTCGAGATAGGCAAGGATGTCGTCGGTCTTCATCACGTCCGCGTATTTCGCATGCATGTCGCACAGATTAATCGCGTTGCTCGCCTCGCTGCGGTCAAAGCAGCCCTCTTCCGAGACGATGACCCGGAAATTGAGGCTGAACGCATCAATCACCGTCGCCCGCACGCAGCCTGACGTGGTCGTCCCCGTCACGATCACGCTGTCGCAGCCCAAGAGCTGGAGATAGGACGCCAGGTTGGTGCCCACGAAGCCCGAGGGCTTCTGCTTGTAGACAATCACGTCCTGCGGCCCCGGCGCGATGGCGTCGACAATCTCATTGCCGTCGCGGGTGGTGGTGGCGACCGCCGCCTTCGGCGTCTCGCCGGAGCGACCATTCTTCCAGGCCCATGAGCCTGAATCCCACAAATCCGCGCGCCGCTCGCCGGTGGTGTAGATCACCGGTACGCCCTTGCCCCGGCACGTATCGATCAGCGCCTTCACATAGGGCATAGCGACCCACGCGTCCTCGCCGCACGAGTTGCGCCACTTCTTGATCGATTCCAGGATAGGCAACGGCGCCTCGCCGCAGAACGCCCAGTTGATATCGATGACGAGCAGCGCCGGTCGCTCGCCGAAACCAGCCAGCCCCCCAAACCCGGACGCTTCGAACACGGCCTTGTCTTCCTCGGTGAGGAACTTGTCCCAAACGCGTTGCATATCCATCACGAAGCCCTCACATCGAAGCCGGCATGGCGGGGGTGAGCTGCGGCACGCGCACCGGCGAGCCCTTGGGCAGATCAAACAGGTTGTCGGCAAGGCCATCGAAGTAGGTGAGCACCTCGGCCGTCTTCACCACATCGGCATACTTGGCATTCATGTCGCACAGATTGACCGCGTGGCTTGCTTGCGAGCG
>CALSBD010000080.1:0-9358 GCA_943373055.1 Rhizobium sp. Q54 | reverse complement strand
CGGTGCCCGAAGGGCGGATGAGGGGTGTTAACAAAATACAAGCTTCATATCTGCTTCCCAACACCCTCACATCACCTTCGCGACGCCGCTCACCATGGGGACGAATCTCACCGCTCCCAGATCATCGATCCGCGGCCGTGGGTCGGTCTTGATCACCCGCATGAGGCGTTGTGTTCCGCCGGCCGGGCCGACGGGGACGACGAGGATGCCCTCGGGGACGAGCTGCGCGACCAGGACGGAAGGGATCTCCGGCGCAGCGGCGGAGACGAGGATGCGGTCGAACGGGGCGTGGAGCGGGTCGCCGGTGTGGCCGTCGCGGACATAGACCTCGATGTTGGTCAGCTTCAGCGTCGCAAAGCGGCTCTTGGCGAGATCGACGAGGGTGCGATAGCGGTCCACCCCATAGACTTGGCGCACCAGCCGGGCGGCAATCGCGGCGGCGTAGCCTGAGCCGCAGCCGACCTCCAGCATCTTGTGCTCGGGCTCCAGCCTGAGGGCGTCCAGCATCACGGCGACCACGGAGGGGGCGGAAATCGTCTGGCCGCACTCAATGGGCAGCGGACGGTCCTCGCCCGCCAGTGCGCGGTCGCGGGCGGCGATGAACAGATCGCGCGGCGTCGCCTCAATGGCGGCCAAGAGCTGGGTGTCGCCGATGCCGCGGGCGCGCAGGCCCAGGATTAGCCGCGCCATGCGCTCTTGGCGGGCGGCCTGCTCCTGTTCACTCAGCTCCCGCCCGTCGATCATCGCACCCCGTTTCGTCCGCGTGCGGACTCGCCCCTATCGCAGCTCGTGGGCCAGTCTTTGCCGGGCGCCGTGGTCGGTCAAGTCAAGATGGAGCGGCGTGATGGAGATGAAGCCCTTGGCGACTGCTGACAGATCGGTGCCGGCAGCCGGCTCATTCTTGCCGCGCTTGAAGCCGATCCAATAATAGGTGTTGCCGCGCCCATCGACACGCTCATCGATGGAGAGAAAGTCTTCGCCGCGGGTGGCCTGCACGGTCACGTCGATACCGGCCACCTCGGCAGGCTCTCGGTCGGGGAAGTTGACGTTGATGAGCTGCTTGGGCGCGATGCCGGCCTTCAGGATGCGGCGGATCACGTCGGGGCCATGGCTTTCACCACAGTGCCAGCGCGGGTTGGCCCGTGTATCCCAGCTATAGGCCTGGCTGAGCGCGATCGACGGCACGCCCAGGAGCGTGCCCTCCATGGCAGCCGCGATGGTGCCGGAATACGTCACGTCGTCAGCGAGATTTTGCCCCCGGTTGACGCCGGACAGCACCAGATCCGGCGGCGCGGGCAACACGGCCTTGATGCCCATGATGACGCAGTCGGTCGGCGTGCCGGTGACGGCGAAGTGCTTGTCCGCCACCTTGCGCAGACGCAGCGGATTGGACAGCGACAGCGAGTGCGACACGCCAGACTGGTCAGTCTCCGGCGCCACGATCCACACGTCGTCGGACAGCGCGCGGGCGATCGCCTCGCACACCTTCAAGCCCGGCGCGTGGATGCCGTCATCATTGGTGACCAGGATGCGCATTAGATGGTCGCCTTTCCGATCGTGTCGATCCCGCCCATATAGGGTCGCAGCGCCTCGGGCACGGTCACCGTGCCGTCAACGTTTTGATAGTTCTCCAGGACCGCCACCAGACAGCGACCAACTGCCACGCCCGAGCCATTGAGGGTGTGCACAAAGCGCGTGCCCTTCTCGCCGGCGGGCCGATAGCGCGCGTTCATGCGCCGCGCCTGGAAGTCGCCGCAGTTGGAGCACGACGAAATCTCGCGATAGGTATCCTGCCCCGGCAGCCACACTTCAAGGTCGTAGGTCTTGCGCGACGAGAAGCCCATGTCACCCGTGCACAAGAGCATGGTGCGAAACGGCAGGCCCAAACGCTCCAGGACCGTTTCAGCAGCCTTGGTCATGCGCTCGTGCTCGGCCTCCGACTGGTCAGGGGTGGTGATGGAGACGAGCTCGACCTTCATAAACTGGTGCATGCGGATCATGCCGCGCGTGTCGCGGCCGGCCGAGCCGGCCTCGGAGCGAAAGCACGGCGTCCAGGCGGTAAAGCGCATGGGCAGCGTGGCCTCGTCGACGATCTCCTCGCGCACGATGTTGGTGACGGGGATTTCGGCGGTGGGCACCAGATAAAGACCGGCCGTCGTCTTGAAGAGGTCTTCCTCAAACTTTGGCAAGTTGCCCGTGCCGTAGGCGCTCTCAGAGCGCACCAAAAACGGTGGGTTCACCTCGGTGTAGCCGTGCTCCTCGGTATGAAGATCGAGCATGAACTGGGCGAGCGCGCGCTCCATGCGGGCGATCTCGCCCTTGGTGACGACAAAGCGGGCACCGGAGATCTTGGCGGCAGCGGCGAAATCCATGAGGCCCATCGCCTCGCCGATCTCGAAGTGCTGCTTGGGTGTGAAGTTGAATTTGCGCGGCGTGCCGACGCGACGCACCTCAACATTCCCGTGTTCGTCGGCGCCCACCGGCACGGAACTCACCGGCACGTTCGGGATGATTTCCAGCGCACGGGAGAGCTCAGCGTCCAGTTCGCGGGCGGCGGCTTCACCGGCCTGGATGGCGGCCTTGGCGTCGGCCACCTCGGCCATCAGGGCTTGAGCCTTGGCTTCGTCCTTTTGCGCCTTGGCCTGGCCGATCGCCTTGGAGGCGGCGTTCTGGCGGGCCTGGACCTCTTGCAGCTTGGTCATCTCGGCGCGACGGGTGTCGTCGAGCGCCAACAGGGTCGCGGCCAGGGGGGCGATCCCACGGCTTTTGAGCGCCGCGTCAAAGGCGTCGGCGTTGTCTCGGATCCATTTGATATCGTGCATGGAGGTCCCCGCGGGTCGATGCGGTCGCGGCCGGCGGTGCGATCGCGCGAGGACCGGCGGGGCTTACTCCGCCGGCTTTTCAGCCGCGTCCGACGCACCACCCGTCGCCTTTTTCTCGACGAACCGGACGATGTGAATGGTCGCTTCGTAGAGAATGATCAGGGGGATCGCAAGCGCGATCTGGCTCAAGGGATCGGGCGGCGTCAGGATGGCGGCGGCGACGAAGGCGAACAGGATCGCCCAGCGGCGCTTTTCCTTCAGGTCGTTCGACGTGAGGATGCCAATGCGGCCCAACAGCGTGAGGATCACGGGCAGCTGGAAGGCAATGCCGAACGCGAAGATGAGCGACATCACGAAGGAGAGATACTCCTTGGCGCTCGGCAAGAACTGGATCTTGGCCTGCCCGACGCCACCCTCTTGCTGCATGCCGGAGAAGAATTCGAGCGCGATCGGCAAGAAGATATAGACCATGCCGGCGCCGGCGATGAACATGATCGGCGTGGCGACCAGATACGGAATAAAGATATGGCGCTCGTGCTTATACAAGCCCGGCGCGACGAACGCGTAGATCTGGCCGGCGATCACTGGGAAGGCGAGGAAAAAGCCCGCCCACAGCGCGATCTTGATTTGCGTGATGAAGAGTTCGAGCGGCGCGGTGAAGATCACCGGCGCGGCGTCGCCACCGATCTGCACATAGGGGATCAGAAGGATATTGAGGATATCCTTGGCGAAGATACCGCACAGGACAAAGCACACCAGCATGCCCGCGATCGCCTTGATCAGGCGGCCGCGCAGCTCAATGAGGTGGTCCATCAAGGGGGCCTTGGAGGCCTCGATGTCGTCGGTCATGCCGCGCTCCCATCGGTGCGCTTGGCGTCATTGGCGGCCACGGCCGCCGGTGAAGGATCGCTCGCCGGGCCTGCTGCGGGCGCGGGCGGCGGGTCGATGGTCGGCGGTCCGGCGGGCAGAATGGTCTGCGGCGGCGGCACATCGACCTGCTGGCTGGCGGCGGTGGAGATGGCCGACGACGAGCGGTCGATATCGCCTTTGACGTCGTGCGCGGCGTCCTGGAACGGACGCGAGATATCTGCGACCGCGTCGCGAATGGCGTTGGTCGGGTTGAGGCTGCGCAGATCGTCGACGGACTTCTTCACCTCGTCGAGCTCGGCCTCGCGCATGGCTTCCTTGAATTGATCCTGGAATTCGCCAGCAAGCTTGCGCACCACGGTCAGGACGTTGCCTGCCATGCGGAACATCTTCGGCAATTCCTTTGGGCCAACCACCACCAGCGCCACAACGCCGATGACGAGAAGCTCACTCCACCCCAAATCGAACATCGTCCGTTCCATTCATGGCGCGCCGGGATCGCCTCATCCGCGCGCGCTGCCGCCCGATTGACTTCCCTGTCGGTGAGCGGGGCGGCTCTGCCGTCGCCTCTCCATGATCCGCCGCAGGCTGCTTGCGAGGGGCTCGGGCCGGAGCTGTCCGGCAGCCGATCCGCGTTCAAGCCTGTTGGGCGTTGGGGCCCCATCCGCTGGGGCGCTTCGTGCTGTGCCACGGCGGATGGCGCTTGGAGCGTTGAGCCCCGACCCATCCGCCGAACGGGCCACGCTGAGCAGCGCGACCAATCGCGGGCGTGCGATCAGCCAGCCTTCTTCTCGTCGACCTTGGTGCCAGCCACACTGCCTGGCGCATGGTCAATGGTCTTGGACGCGTCGGCGGCCGGCGCTTCGCCTTCCTCCTTCATGCCCTTCTTGAAGTTCTGAATGCCCTTGGCCAGATCACCCATCAGTTCGGGGATCTTGTTGCGGCCAAACAGGAGCAACACGACGACCAGGACGATCAGCCAGTGCCAAATGCTGAAGGAACCCATAGACTTCATCTCCCATACGTGCCGCGCACGTTTTGTCTCGCTCACACGCACTGCCCACTTAAGCGCGGGCCATGCCTGCTTTATCGGTTGGAGCGTGGGTCACACGCCCTTTTATTTGCCAATCCCAGCGCCGCACCCGTCCCAAGGTCACCGCTTCCTCGGGCCTAGCGCATTGCTGCCCACCGCCCGTGATCGCGCGGCACTATGGCAAAGCACGTTCCTGGCCGCAAGGATCGCGGGTCGGACCGGCTGATTTTGTTGATATGGGTCGGCTAGGCGCCTTTGGCAAATACCAAAACGTCTTCCGCATCGAGAGAAACGACGACATCGGTGCCCGGCGGTGGCGCCGAGCGGCCGCGCACCCGGGCGCGGAGCGTCTGATCGAGGCCCTGAACGGCGAGTTCGACGAGATCGACCTCACCCAAAAAGCGCCGCCACACCACCCGGCCGACTACGCCGGGGCCCGTGCCGGGACGCGCGATCTCCACCCCTTGCAAGCGGATGGCCACGTCGACAGGCCCATCGGGCGCGCCGGGAGGCGCAGGGAAAACCCCCAGCGGGGTCTCGACCCGGCCGCCGACGGCAACGCCGTCAAGCTCATTGAGCTCTGAAAAGAAGCGGGCGGCAAACAGATCGATGGGGTGATGATAAAGATCATCCGTTGACCCGACCTGCACGAGCTTGCCCTGACGCATCAGCGCGATGCGGTCGCCCATGCGCATGGCTTCTTCGGGATCGTGGGTGACGATCACGGCGGTCGCGCGGGTTTCTTTCAGGACAGCGAAGGTTTCGTCGCGCACGCTGTCGCGCAGGCGCTTATCAAGGCCCGAGAAGGGCTCGTCCATCATCAGCACCGCCGGGCGCGGCGCGATGGCGCGGGCGAGCGCAACGCGCTGCTGCTCACCACCCGATAGCGCATGGGGATAGTCGCCCGCGTAATGCAACAGGCCGACCCGGTCGAGAGCAGCCAGCGCCTCGCGCTCGGCATCGGCCCGCTTGAGCGCGGAGAGGCCGAACATCACGTTCGACAGGATGGTCATGTGCGGGAACAGCGCGAAATCCTGGAACATCAACCCAACACCGCGCGCTTCGGGCGGCAGAAACACGCCGGGACCGGCAACATCGCGGTCATTGATGCGCACAACACCCGCGGTCTGCCGCTCGATACCGGCCGCGATGCGCAACAGCGTGGTCTTGCCGCAGCCGGAATGACCCAAGAGGCACACCGTTTCGCCCGGCGCGATATCAAGCGACACGCCTTCCAGCGACGTCATGCCGTCATAGGCATGATGGATGTCCACGAACGACAATTGCCCCGCGATCGTCGCGGCCGCCTTGGTGCGCGGAGTCTTAAGGGCAGCGAACGGTCGGGACATCGGCTCCTTCGCCTCTCGTGGCTTGTCGGACGGCGGCCGGGGGGCCGACCTCTTGGCGCGGTCTGCATCGGGCCGACAAACCCGACTTAATGCGCGCGGTGCGGGCCCGCAACCCGGTCATCGTCCGGAGGGGGGCTCCGGATCGGGCGGCAAAAGGTCGGGCAGTTCGTCGTCGGTCTCGGGATCCTCATCCGCCGTCAGCTCAGGATCATCATTGGGCAGCGGGATTGTGAAGCCTGATGGCACCTGACCTTCCATAAGGCCGGAGCCCTTGAGTTCATCAAGACCTGGCAGGTCTTGGATTTGATCAAGCTGAAACTGGACCAGGAATTCCGGCGTGGTGCCATAAGTGGTCGGTCGCCCGGGTGTGCGCCGCTTGCCGCGTCGGCGCACCCATTTGAGGTCGGCGAGCAAGTCGAGCGTTCCCTTGGACGTGGAGACGCCGCGGATTTGCTCAATCTCGGCGCGGGTGACCGGCTGGTGATAGGCGATGATCGCAAGCACCTCGAGCGCCGACCGCGATAACTTCTTGACCTCGTGCTGATCGACCCGCAGCAAATAGGCAAGGTCAGGCGCCGTGGTGAACTGATAGCCACCGGCGACATGCGCCAGTCGGACACCGCGGCCGGCATAGCGGGCTTCCAGGTCGGCCAGCGCAATCTCAAAAGGACAACCAGCGGGCAGCGCCGCGGCAAGCTCGTCGGCGGCCAGCGGGCGGTTGGCGGCAAACAGCATAGCTTCCAGGATGCGCACGGCTTGGAAACGCGCCTCGGCATCGCCGGCCCGGTCCGCGGCGGGATGCGTGTCTTCGGGGAGCCCGTTGTCATCAACCATTGCCGCCCTCCCCGCCCTTGCGGGCGCGGATGTAGAGAGGCGCGAAGGCGTCGGTCTGGCGCAAGTCCACCTGCCCCTCGCGCACCATCTCCAAAAGAGCCGAGAACGAGCTCGCCTTAACCGTCTGGCGCTCCCCTTCCACCAAATAGGGGCTCAGAAAGCGCTCGATGGGTGTCCAGTCGGCGATGCTGCCCACCAAGCGGCTCAATATCTCACGCGCGTCGGCAAGCGACCACACCTCGCGGCGCTTGACGTGCACAGTGGTGATCATCTGCCGCTGGCGCAGCCCGGCATAGGCTTTCAAGAGGTCGTTTTGATCGTCCGCCCAGGTAGAGCGCTTATCGATCACGAGGGGCGCTGGCATGCCGCGCGCGAAAACATCGCGGTTGAGCTGTGGGCGGGTCATCAGCTTCGTTGCCACCGAGCGGATCGCCTCCAGCTTTTTCAAGCGGAAGGCCAGCACCTTGGCGAGATCGGCGCCTGACGGCTCGTCGTCCTTTTGCGGCTCGGGCAACAGGAGCCGGGACTTCAAATAGGCAAGCCACGCCGCCATCACGAGATAATCGGCGGCAAGCTCCAGGCGCATGCGGCGAACCTCTTCAATGAAGGAGAGGTATTGGTCGGCAAGCGCGAGGATGGAAATCTTCGCCAGATCCACTTTTTGCGACCGGGCGAGTGCCAATAGAAGGTCAAGCGGACCTTCGAAGCCATCGACGTCGACCACGAGCAACGGCTCACCGGTCTCGCCTGTAGGCAGCCGACGCGGCGCGTCGTCCCACGCGTCGGCGACAACGGTCGGCGTGTTGTCGTTGGCCGTCTCGGACACCCGTTTCCCCCTCAGGCCGATCCAGGCGGGACGTCAGGCTCAGGCCGCCAGTCCCAGATCGGCGAACATCGCTTCCAGCCGCGCTTCCAGATCCGCGCGGTCAATCTCCTCAGGCACGCGACGCAACGCCAACGCCGCCTCGGCACGCCGGGCGGCGGTGCCGATCAGCGGCCGGCAGCTATCCGCGACCGCGCGCATTTCCGAGAAGTTGCCATTGCAGTGAAGCACGAGGTCGCAGCCCGCGTCGAGGGAGGCGGTCACCCGATCGGCCATGGCACCACCGAGCGCCTTCATCGACAGGTCGTCCGACATCAGGCAGCCGTTGAAGCCAACGTGCTCGCGGATAATTTCGCCAATAACCGCCGGCGAGGTGGTCGCCGGGTGATGAGGATCAAGCGCGGTGAACACCACGTGAGCGGTCATAGCAAGCGGCAGCTCGGCCAGCGCCTGGAACGGCGGCAGGTCCTGGGCAATCAGATCGTCGCGAGAGGCGTCGACGATCGGCAAATGCTCATGGCTATCGACGCCGGCGCGACCATGGCCCGGGATGTGCTTGATGACCGGCAAGACGCCGCCTTCCAACAGGCCAATGGCGGCGGCACGGCCGAGCGCCGTCACCACTTTGGGCTCCAAGCCATAGGCGCGCGTGCCGATGACATCGTGGGCGCCGGGCACCGGCACGTCGAGCACGGGCAGGCAGTCGACATCGATGCCCAGCTCATAAAGGTCCGCCGCGATGAGGCGCGCGCCCAGCATGGTGGCGGCAAGCCCGGTTTCACGGTCGGCGGCATAAAGCGCGCCATAGTCACGTCCCGACGGATAGGCGCGCCAATGGGGCGGGCCCAAGCGCTGCACACGGCCACCTTCCTGGTCGATGAGCACCGGCGCGTTCCAGCCGACCGCTTCACGCAAGCTCGCCACCAGATCCTTCACCTGATCAGGGGTGTCGATGTTGCGCTTGAACAGGATGAAGCCCCAGGGCCGCTCGTCGGCGAAGAACGCCCGCTCGTCAGCGGTCAGACGCTGACCCGCGCATCCAGTAATGAAAGCCTTCATGGGGAAGTTCCGCTGATGAGGCCACGCGGGAGACGCGCGGGAGGGAGGGCCGATGACCGACCGGATGCGCCGGTCGGTCGATAAGAAGACGAGGCTGCCGGGATTAGCGGCGGGCCACCACGCAATCACCACCTTGCGACTTGATCTGCTCGCACAGTCGTACGGCCTCTTCACGGCTGCCGCCGGGGCTGACGCGCAGGCGATAGTAGATGCCGCGATTGCCCAGATTTGCCGTTTGGATATCGGCCGACTTGCCCGCGAGCAAGCCGCCAAAGCGGCTCTGGAAGCGCTGGAAGTCGCGCCGGGCATCCGCCTCGGAGCGCTGCGAGGACAGCTGGACAACGAATGCGCCGCCCCCGGAAGCCGGAGCGGTCGCCGCCGGAGCCGGCACGGCCGCAACGGTCGCCGGCGGGGTCGCCGCGGTGGCCGCGGGCGGGACCAGCGGCAACGGCGCGGCGGCGGCCGGAGCTGGAGCCGCGGGCGGGGTCGCGCGATTTTGCGGCGCGGGCGGCACCGGGCGCGTGGCGGCCACGGTGGCCGGCGGCGGCGGCACAGGACGCGCGGCGGGCGC
>CALSBD010000079.1:0-9383 GCA_943373055.1 Rhizobium sp. Q54 | reverse complement strand
GATCTCGAAAGAGGATTGCGTGCGGGTGGAGGCCTCGAAGAAGAGGTTGATCTGCGTGCGTCCGCGCAGAACGGTCTTTTTCTTCTCGACCTGGCGGGAGACGTCGATCTCGCCCTCCGCGCGGTCCAGAAGCGCTTCGATCTCCGAAGGTTTCAAGCCTTCGATGCCAAGAAGATGGCGGTGCGGATAGCGGGCGACGGGCTCGGTCATAAGCCTTTCGCTTAAGCACTTGGCGCGGCGGGCGCAAGCCAGGGACAGCCCCCTATCCCCGATTCCTTTATCTCATGGGCCGCAGTACCTGGCTCACGGCGTGACCGGCCCAACGAGCGCGAATGCGAGCGAGAGGATGAGAGGGATCGTGAGAAAGGACAGGATCGTTTGGGTGGCGATGATGCGGGCCATCAAGGGCGCGTCGCCGCCCAAGTTGCGCGCGAGAAGATAGGACGCGGTGGCGGTGGGCACCGCGCCACACAATACGGCGAGCAAGATGAAAGAGGGCGACAGCCCCAGCGCAAAGGCCGCGCTGCCCAGGACGCTTGGCAGGACAATCAGCTTCAAGGCTGCCGAGGCGACAACGACGCGGCTCGGCTTCAAGAGCGCCGAGGGGTCAATGCCGGCGCCAACCACCATCAAACCGAGCGTGAGGGCCGGTGCGGCCAATAAGGCAAGCGTGCCCGCCGCCCCGCCGGTGAAGCGGATGCCGGACACATTCAACACAAGGCCGACGGCCGTCGACCACACGAACGGATTGAGCGCGATGGACACCGCAAGCTTCGGCCAGGATGGGCGCGGCGCGGTGCCGTTCATGGTGAGGGCAAGCACGCTGACCACATTGAGATAGGGCGACAGCGCCGCGATCGCGAGGCCGGCGGCCGACAGCCCCTCCGGGCCCAGGAAGGTCCCGACCAAGGCGAGCCCTGTATAGGAATTCCAGCGCAGTGAGCCTTGCACGAAGCACCCGAAGGCGGGGCCATCGGCCCCGGTCACCAGGCGACGCGAGGCAAATACGATCAGCGTCAACAGACCAATACCGATCCAAAACGCCATCAAGAGCGGGCCGGCCGGGACACGGGCGAAGTCGACATCCATCAGCGACTTGATGATCAAGGCCGGCAAGAACACCTGATACGAAAGCCGCTCGACACCCACCCACATCGGCGCGGGCACGACGCCGGTGCGCGCCAGGGCAAGGCCCGCCAGCATGACGAGAAAGACGGGGATGAGGCCGGCGAAGACAAGCGACATGGGGTCCGCCATTGACGCGCGGCGGCACGCAAGTCAAGCGAGCTTCCGCGCATGGGTGGCGCCCGATCAGGACGGGATCACGGATAGGCGGGTGGGAACCCTTGCGGCGGCTTCATTTGGCTATCGAGCTCCAGCGGCGCGGGCTGGCGCTTACCCAACAGCGAGAGCGCTGCGGCAAGGTTTTCGCTGGAGAACGGGCGGTATTGAAAGCGCACCTCGTGGTCGCCCGGCGGCAGCTCGACGCCGCGGAACAAGACGTCCGCCCGCAACAACGGCCGACGCTCGCCATTCACCGTCACGCGCCAACCAGGATAGAACGGATCGGTGAGCACGAGGATCGCAGGCACGTCGGTGCGCGCGGAGATGATGATTTCGTCCAGGCCATAGCGCGCGATGCGGGCCTGCCGCTGGTCGGGCGCGACCGGCGGGGGCGGCGAGGCGTAAGGATCGGTCAACAATGTCTCCGCCTCGATCCAGGTGCTGCCCAGGGTCGGCGGACCTGGCAGCTGGCGATCCTCGAACACCTGTGGGCGCTGATAGCGCACGACTTGCGGCGCGAGCCGCACGCGCGGAATGGCGCCTTCGATCGCCTGCAAGAGCTGCCCTGGGGCCGCGCTTTTCAAGACCGCCGGCGGTTGCGGCGCGCCTTGCGGCAGGTCGGCGAGCGGCCGATCGGTGAGCACGTAACCCAAGCCATAAAGCTTGGCGAGGTCGGAGCCAAAGCCGGCGAACGCGCGCGGAAAGGCGCGCAAGCGGGCGTCGTGGCTGTTTTGGCCCGGCTCCACGAGAAGTTCCATATCGGCAAGCCGCAGCGGGTTATAGCCATTGAGCGCCTCGATGCGGCGGGTCATAGCGACGTTTTGCCAGGCCCCCCCGAGCCCAAGGATCTCCACCCGCGGTCGGTCGCCCGCGGCGTGGCGGGCGGCGAGCTCGCTCTCAAGCGCCGTCAAGGTCAGGGCATCGACGCCGGTGGGGGCTTCCAAGACCGCGTAGTTCGACCGCGGCTCGGCATTCATGGTGTTGCCGGTATTGCGCACGATGAGTTCGGCGGAGGTCAAGACAATCGCCGCGACGGCAACCACCAAGCGGCCTTCGGGCGAGCGGGCGACGAACAACAGCGCGCTTGCCGCGCCGATCACCACCAGCGCCAAGGCGATCGCCAGCGACGCCGTCGCCGTCTCGCCCGAGCGGGTGGCGAACCACACCGCGCTCGTAAGGATCGCCACGAGGGCGATGACAGCGGCCGCAAGCGGCCAGCGCTTCAGGCTCGGCGCACCGTCGCGGATGAAATCGGACAGAAGAAGACCGGCGACGAGGGCGGCGAGCGCGCCGGCAATGAAGGTGGCATCGGCCGGGCGGCGATAAAGCTTGATGCCGGGGAACCAGTCATAAATGACCGGCAGCAGCCCGCCGAACCGACCGAGCGCATAGGCAAGCGCCAGGATCAAAGCAACCGTGACAAAGCGCCGGCCCGGCTGCCACAGGCGTCCGCCCGCCACGCCATGCCACCAGATCAACAGGATCGGCACGGTGCCCAGGAACAGATAGTTGATCGTGCGATCGGTGGTGTCGACCCACGGCCGCGTCGGCGCGTGCGGGCCGAAATAGCGCTGGTCGTCCATCGACTGGAAGACATCGGGCACGAACAAAGTGGCCAAATTGACCGGGAACAGCGAGCCGGCCATGGCCAGCGCATAGTCAAACGACGGCCGGTTGGACATGTGGGCCAGTTGCACCGTGAGAAGCACGGGCACGGCGAGAAGTCCGGCTCCGACGATCGCCATAAGGAGAAAATGCGGCAGGCGGCTCAAGAGATAGCGACCGGGGGCCTTAGCGCGCACCACTTCCGCCAGCGCCGCCCCCACCAACAGGAGCGCGGCGAGATACGCGACTTGATTGCGCCCCACCACCATCATCGCGGCCACCACGCCAAAACCCACCGAGGCGACCAGCGAGCGACGGCGCAAGGCGAACCACAAGAGAAGCAAGGCAAGCGGCAAGAGGCCGTAAGAGATGACGAGGCCGGTGTGATTGAGCCGGGCCATCACCGACCCGCCGAGCATGAAAACGACCGCCGCCAGGATGGCGCCAAGCGCATGCCCCCCCATCAACCGCACCAGGCCGATCATGCCGAGACCACCGATCAGCACGTGGAGATACACTAGCGTATCGAAGGTGCGTAGCGACGGCTTCAGCCCCGCCCACGCGGCGACGTGGAACACGGGATCGAAAAACAAGGACTGCGGGTCGGCGACGAACGGCAGGCCGGCATATTGATAGGGGCTCCAGGTCGGCCAGTCGCCCGCTTGCCAGGCATCGGCCAAGAAGCGCCAAAAGGCATAAAACTGCAGCTTGGAGTCCCACGGTACCACCAAATCGGGCGCCACCCACCGGATGCCCGCGATGGCCCAAATCAGGGTCACCAAGAGAACCGCGAAAACGGTGTCGGTGATCGGCCAGGACGGGTGGGCCGGAGCCTGCGGCGAGGACGGCGGCAAAGTGGAGGCCATCGGCGGCGTCAAACCCTTTGGAACGGTGTGCGTGGTGATAGCCCGGATGCCCGCGCGGCGAAAGGGGCGCCCGCTTCAAGCCGACGTCATGAAGGTGCCCACACCCGCGATCCACGCGGGTCTCCTCCTCCTCAAGACCCATGGACAGACATGCCGACCTGTCAGTCTAATCGGTTGAAAGCCGGCTGACGGCTTGGCTTCAGGACCACCGACAGACGTGGCCGAAGCGGGAAACGGCGAGGAGAGATCCCATGGCAACCCCCACCGAAACAGCCCAGGCGTGGCTGACGAAACTCGAAACCACAATCGCCAAAGGCGATCATGCCGGCGCGGCGGCAATGTTTGGCGCCGGTGGCTATTGGCGCGATCTCGTCTCGATGACGTGGAACATCAAGACGATGGAAGGCGCCGACGAGGTGAAGGCGATGCTCGACGCCTGCGCGGGCGCGACGCGGCCCTCGAACTTCACGGTCGAAGGCGAAGCGAGCGAGGGCGGCGGCCTCACCGAGGCGTGGTTCACCTTCGAGACGGCGACGGCGCGCGGGCGCGGCCATGTGCGCATTCAGGCGGACGGCACCGCTTGGACGTTGTTGACCACCATGGTGGAACTCAAGGGCCACGAGGAGAAGAAAGGGCCGACCCGCGCGCGCGGCGTGGAGCATGGCGTGGTGCCCGGCCGGCGCAACTGGGCACAGGAGCGCGCGGCCGAGGCCGCGGAGCTTGGGGTTTCGCGCCAACCCTATTGCGTGATCATCGGCGGCGGCCAGGGCGGCATCGCGCTCGGCGCGCGGCTGAGGCGTCTTGGCGTGTCGACCATCATTATTGAGAAGAACGAGCGGCCAGGCGACAGCTGGCGCAAGCGCTATAAGTCGCTGTGTCTGCATGATCCGGTTTGGTACGACCACCTGCCCTATCTGCCCTTCCCCGATGACTGGCCGGTGTTCGCGCCCAAGGACAAGATCGGCGATTGGCTGGAGATGTATACCAAGATCATGGAGCTGAATTACTGGTCGTCGACTACGGCGAACAGCGCGCGCTATGACGAGGCGACCAAGACCTGGGAGGTGAAGGTCACCCGTAATGGACAGGACATCACCTTGCGGCCAAAGCAATTGGTGCTGGCGACCGGCATGTCGGGCGTGCCGAATATTCCGAAGTTCCCCGGTCAGGATGTCTTCAAGGGCGAACAGCAACATTCCTCGCAGCATCCGGGCCCCGATGCCTATAAGGGCAAAAAGGTGGTCGTGATCGGCTCCAACAACTCCTCGCACGATATTTGCGCCGCGCTTTATGAAGCGGGCGCGGACGTGACGATGATCCAGCGGACATCCACGCACATCTGCAAGTCGGATACGCTGATGGAGCTGGCGCTGGGTGGGCTTTACTCCGAGGAGGCGCTCAAAAACGGCATCACCACCGACAAGGCCGATCTCATCTTCGCGTCGCTGCCTTACAAGGCGCTGCCGCCCTTGCAGGTGCCGGTTTACGAGGAGATGAAGCGGCGCGACCAGGATCTCTATGACCGGCTGGAAAAGGCCGGCTTCATGCTCGACTTCGGCGACGACGGATCGGGCCTATTCATGAAGTATCTGCGCCGCGGCTCGGGCTACTACATCGATGTGGGCGCGTCGGAACTCGTCGCGGACGGCAAGATCAAGCTGAAGTCGGGCGTGGGCGTGAGGGAGCTCAAGGAGCACTCGATCGTGTTCTCCGACGGCTCGGAACTCACCGCCGACCTTATCGTCTATGCGACCGGCTACGGCTCCATGAACGGCTGGGCCGCGCGACTGATCTCGCAAGAGGTCGCCGACACGGTCGGTAAGTGCTGGGGCCTCGGCTCGGGCACCACGAAGGACCCCGGCCCCTGGGAAGGCGAGCTGCGCAACATGTGGAAGCCAACCCACCAAGAGGCCCTTTGGTTCCACGGCGGCAACCTGCACCAGTCGCGCCACTACTCCCAATTCCTTTCGCTGCAAATCAAGGCGCGGGAGGCCGGGATCGACACACCGGTGTATGGGATGACGCCAGTGTATCATTTGAGTTGATACAGTTAGTATGATGAGGGGTTGAAATATTACCCCTCATCCGCCCCTTCGGGGCACCTTCTCCCGCAAGGGGAGAAGGAGGAGATCGTTCTTACGCGCATCAATTACACTGACATTTTAGCATCCGCCGCGGTCCTTCCCTTCTCCCCTTGCGGGAGAAGGTGTCGCGAAGCGACGGATGAGGGGAAAGTAACAAAATAATACATCAAGTTTACTTGACTATTACAACCTTGCTTCAAGCGTCCCCTCCCCCTTGGCGGGGAAGGGGACGCCTGAAGGATGCTGTTCATTTGTTATGAGGTCTCAATCCACACGAAGGAGAAAACTAGCTCCTCCGAAACACCATCACCTTCGACAAGAACGCATTGGTCGAGGAGATGAGTTCCACCCCTTCCCGGCCGAACACGTCGGCAAAGTCCTCCGCGAGGAAGCTTGTGTAGTAGGGCTCGTGGAACATTTTGGGGAACAGGTCCAACAAACCGTCGAAATCCGGCTCATCGCCCGTTTGCAGGCTGTCGACCAAGATGAAGGTGCCGCCGGGCTTGAGCGCGCGGGCGACTTCGGTGGCCACCGCGCGGCGGATTTTCGGCGGGAGTTCGTGGAAGAGGTAGACCGAAGTCATAAGGTCAAGCGAGCCGTCGGCGAACGGGAGCCGCTCGGCGGGGGCGTTGATGGGGCGTAGGCCGGGCACGCGGGTGCGGGCAAACGTCAAATAGGGCTCAGACAAATCGACCGCGTGGATCTTCAGTCTCGGGAAGGCGCGGGCGACGTCGACAAGCAGCGCTCCCGTGCCGGTGGCCAGATCGGCATAGGCGACGCGGCGCTGGTCGTGGCGCTTCAAGATCTCGGCCATGGGTACCAGCGCTTGCCGGCGCATGGCGGCGGCGGAGCCGGTGAACAAGACCTCCACCTGAGTGTCGTAGAGCCGCGCGGACTGCTCCGACAGCCAACCGTCGGTCTGGAAATGGAAGTTCTGCCGATAGTAGCGCGGCAAGGTGTCGTGATCGGCGGTGTTGACCTCTTGGTGCGCACCCTCGCGGCGGCGGCGCTCGACCTCAGGCACATCGGCGATGAAGCGGCGGGTCTTGTCGATGAGGCCCGATAGCCCGGCCGGGTCGCGGTCGTCGGGCATGGGATAGAGGCCGGCCTCCACATTGGCGAGGTCGCGGCGCATCAGTTCGCCGATCCCCTCCAACAGCCGGGGCCAGCCGGCGAGCGGCCGCTCGGGCTTCTCGATCGGCGCGGCGCCGGCGCGGGCCCGGTCGCGGGCGACCATGCGGCGCATGGCAAGCCCCGTGCCGCCATAAAAAGCGATCCGCGCGGCGGTCGACAGGGCAAAACGCAGGCGTTGACCGGGGGGCAAGGATGCGCGGCGCGGTGACGACATGGCAAACCTCAAAAAGGAGGGCGCGAGCCGTCTGTCGTCCCGCGCCAAGACTATTTGCGAAACACTGCCACAAGCTCGACGTGGTGGGTAAACAAGAATTGGTCAACGGGCTCAACCGGCCCCATGCGATAGCCCTTGTCGATGAGATAGCGCGCATCGCGGGCAAATGTGGTGGGATTGCACGAAACAGCGACGATGGTCGATACGCCCGACTGGGCCAGCTCCTTGGCTTGCGGGGCGGCGCCATCGCGCGGCGGATCGAACACAACAGCGTCGAAACCCTTGAGCTCATGGGCGAACATCGGCCGCCGGGTGAGATCGCGCGCCTCGATGGTGATGCGCTTGAGCCCCGGGGTTTGCCGCCAGGCGCGGTCGAGGGCGGTTAGCGCGGGACCTTCAAGTTCGACTGCGCGCACCTCGGCGGACTTTGCCAAGCGAAGGGCGAATGTGCCCACGCCGCTGAACAGGTCGGCAACCTTCTTGGCTTTGCCAACGCCGGCGAGCACCCGCTCGACAAGTGCGTTTTCGGCTTCCACCACCGCCTGCAGGAACGCGCCGGGCGGAATGGCAACGGGGATGTCGCCGATCATCACCATCGGCGGGCGTGCCTCGACCAAGATCTCGCCCGACAAGTAGAGCCGCGCGAAGCCGCCGGCGACGGCCTCGCGGATCAGCTTGGCCTTAACACCGGTATCCGCCTCCACCTCGGCAAGCGCGACGTCGAGGCCGGTTTCGGTCTCAATCACGGTGAGGGTGGCGCCCTTCTTGGGCAAGTTGAGCGGTTGCACCAACCTGCGCAGGGCCGGCAACGCGGCCAGAAGCGCGGGGCGGATGATCTCGCACGCCTCAATCTCGACGACCGTATGCGCGAGCCGCTCGCGAAAGCCCAAATGGATATCCTTGCCCTCGCGGCGGGCGGCAAACACCGCGCGGCGGCGCGAGCGGCCGGAGACAGGCACCACGGGCAACACCTCGGCCGGCAGCCCGCGGCTTTCCAGCGCGGCCACGACGATCTCCCGCTTCCAAGCGAGATAGGCCGAGGGCGCCATCATTTGCAGTGAGCAGGATCCGCAGGTGCCGAAGTGGCGGCAGAGGGGCTCAATGCGATCGGCGCTGGGGATGACAACATCCACCAAGCGTCCGCGCTCGCCCTCGCGAGCGACCCGCACGGTCTCGCCGGCCAATGTGCGGCTCACATAGAGCGGGCCGGAGGGCGTCAGCGCGACGCCATCGGCCTTGTGGCCGAGGTGATCGATGGTGACGGTTTCAAGCGGGAGGTCGTCGGTGATGAAGGTCATGGCCTTGCGATAGACGGATGCGGCGCGCTTGGGAAGCTCAAACGGTCGCATCGCCCTCGCCCCTCGACAGGCCGCGACGATTGCGCCATATCGGCGCGCCGCGCGCCTATATCGGGTCGGCAAGAGGGGGCGAATGTGGACGCGATCCGGTTGGGCTTGATTGGCGACAACATCGCCGCCTCGCAGGCGCCGCGGTTGCACCGGCTGGCAGGTGAGCTGACCGGTCGGGCGGTGACGTACGATCGGTTGGTGCCGCGCGAGCGGGGGCTCGCGTTTGAAGCGCTGTTTGAGGCCTGCCAGGTCGACGGCTACCGCGGGCTCAACATCACCTACCCCTATAAAGAGCGCGCCGCCCGGCTGGTCACCATCGCCGATCCGCTGGTCCAGGCGATGGGCGCGATCAATACGGTGGTGTTCGCCGACGACGGCCCACGCGGCTTCAACACCGACTATTCAGGCTTTGTCGCCGCGATCCGGGCGGGGCTCGCCGGCGCGCCGGTCGGTCAGGTGATGGTGATGGGCGCGGGCGGTGTCGGTCGGGCCATCGCGTTCGGGTTGGTAGCGCTGGGCGTCACGGGGCTGACGCTCGTTGATCCCGATGGTGCGAAGACCCGCGCGCTCGCCGCTGCGGTGCGCGGCGTGGCGCCGGATATGGCCATCACCACCGGCACCGATGCGGCCAGCCTCGCGGCGGGCGCGGATGGGCTCATCAATGCAAGCCCGATCGGCATGGTCGGCTATGACGGCACGCCGCTGCCGGCGTCGGCCATGGCCGGCGCGCGCTGGGCCTTCGACGCAGTCTACACACCTGTCGACACGCAGTTCCTGATCGACGCTCAAGCCGCAGGGCTGACAGTGATCTCAGGCTATGAGCTGTTCTTCGGACAAGGCGTCGATG
>CALSBD010000078.1:0-9397 GCA_943373055.1 Rhizobium sp. Q54 | reverse complement strand
GAGCCCACCAACAGATCGGCGGTCTCCGGCCCCAGCGCCGCCGCACCAGCCAGATCGCTCTCGTCGGCCGCCACAGGCGCGATATCCGCCAGTTGCGCGGCGTTAGCATCGGTTGCGACGGGTTCGGCTGCGACAGGCTCAGTGGGCTGGGCGGCGGCGGGCGCCGGCCCGTCCTCTTCCATGCGGGCGCCCAGCACCTTGGCAATCTGGCGGAATGCGTCGCGCTCGGGCGGTGACAGCGGGGCGCGCTCACCCACCCGTTCGTGCCCGCGCGGCCCAGCCGGCAAGGTGACCACCTTGGCCCCCGGTCCAATCGGCGCGGCAATCACATTGTCGGGCCGGCTCGGCGGCACGAAGGCAACCGGTGGCTCGGCGGCAAATGACAAGCTGCCGACCGCGGTGTTCGTCTTTTCGGAAACGTTCGTCTCTTCAGGAACCGGCGGCTCCGCGCGGCGCGCGGCCTCGGCCTCGCGCGCCCGCATCTCGGCGTTGAGCGCGGCGGCGATCTCACTCAGGCTCGCCCGATCCGGGCGCGCCTCAATCACGGGCAACTCCGGCACGGCCGGCTCATTCACCGCCGCGACCAGCCCAAAGCGCTCGTCGGGTGCCATGCCCTCATCAACGGCAACCGACCCTTCAAGAGCCGCGCCCATGTTAGCCGCCAGGGCCGTCCCTTCGGACACATCACTTTCAAGGCGGTCCGCAACCGAGGCCCCCGCGGCCAGAGCCTCGTCGGCCGACGAGATCACTTGGGCAAGCGCGGCGGGGTCAAGGGTGTCCGCAACGGCGGCTGTCACCGTGTCGGCAACGGCCTCGGCGGGATCAACGACCGGGGCAACCAGCGCCTGCGCGGTCTCGGCCACGGCCTCGCCGGCCGCAACGGTGGTCGTCTCGACATCGTCGAGGATCCGAGCGGCTTCCGTAGGCAGCTCATTGGCCGCGTCCATGAAGTGGCTCGTCGTCTCGGCAACGGTTTCGCCAACCACGTCCGCGGGATCCAGCGTCGGCGCGGTGGCCAACGCATCGTCAATGGTCACCTCAAATGTCGGAGTCGCCTCAAATGTCGGTGACGTCTCCAAAGTCGGTGTTGCCTCGAAGAGGGAGGACGCCTCAACCATTGGGGCCGTCTCAGCCTCACCGGTCTGCTCCACCGCAAGGTCGGGCGTGGCCTGATTGGTTTCAGCCACGACCGAAACCGGTGTGTCATGCCAGGTCGGCAGGCCCACACGGTCGGCGTCGGCTGCCGGCAGGCTGGGCGCCAAATCCGCCAACGGCGCGGATGGAGCTGGCGTCTCCAGATAGTCCGACAGCTCGGCGACCGCGTCACCGAGGCCAGCGCCATCCATCGGCACATCAAGCGGCGCGGCGGCCGCGCCCATCAGGCTTGCCACCGGCGCCGTCACTTCGGGCGGCAATGCGGTGCCTTCCGCGTGGGCGACGGCATCGGGATCAACCACCGCTGCGATAGACGGGTCGGAGCCGCCAACCGGCTGCGGCGCCTCTGGCGCCAACGCATCGTCCAACGCCGAGTGCGCGGCATCATGCACCGACGCGGTGAGCCGCTCGACCGAGGTGTCCTCAGCGACCTCGTCGCCAGCGTCAGCCGCGACCGGCGCAGTCGACTCAACCGCCGCGACCCCGGCCGGTTCGTCAACGGCAGGCGGTTCCATCGCAGCCATCGCAGCCAGCGCCGCGGGCATCGCCGCGGCCGCGGCCGGCTCGACCTCAGTCGCCATCGGCTCGATCTCGGCCAGCGCGCTCGCGGACAGCTCGTCGTCAGAACGCGCAGCAGGCGCATCGGCGACCGGCTCGTCGTCAGCCGCGACCTCCATAGGCGCGTCGGCGGCGGCGACGGGGTCCGTCGTCGTCTCAGCCAGCTCCGTGTCGGCGCTCGGTGCAACCGGTTCGGTCACCGGCGACGGTTCGCTCACCAGCGAAGGCTCGATCGTCGTCTCGTCTTCACCCGCAACGACAGTATCGGCAACGATCGCAACTTCATCTGTTTGTTCAGCCGCCTCGGTCGCCTCGTCAGCGCCGTCCGTGACGGTGGGCACGAGCGTCTCCGGCGCGACCTCGTCACCAGGCGTGGCGAGCAGTTCCTGGACCTCATCCACACTGTCAGCGGTCAGCTCAAGGTTTGGGAGCACCTCGGCGGCGTCCGGCACAACCGCGGGAGCCGCATCAACGAGGTGATCAGACGTGAGGCCCAGCACGGGCGCGGCAGCCGGTATCGCCGGTTCCACCACCTCGTCCGCAACGTCCGCCGCGGGCGCCTTGAGCGTCTCCGGTTCGGTGATCGGTGCGTTCGGATCCGCTTGCCATTCAGCGGTGCGACACACGCCGAAGCCGCGATAGCCGTCAAAGGTTCGGTTGCGGCCAAAGCTCGGCAAGGCGGCCAAGTCCACCGGCACGCGCACCGGCGCGCCCGCCACGGGCCACATCACCGTGAGGCCCGACCAGGTGTCGCGACGGGCGAGCGCGGCCTCGACCCGGCCATCGGTATCAAGCCCCAGCGCCCCGGCCACATCCGCCCAGGTGCGCCCCACCATCGCGGTGCCATGCACGCCGACCGCGTCGGACAGTTCGCGCGAGACTAGGGTGAACCGGCGCCCGGCATCCATCTGCCAGACAAACCGATGCGGCTCGAGCCGGCCTTGATAAACCGGTGCCGTCGCAGTCGCCTCGGCCTGGACATCGGCGGGCGTCACCTCGACCACGGCGTCGGTCGCCGGATCAACGGCGTCGGTCCGGTCTGGCGTGGCCTGTTCCTGGTCGACGGTCGTGTCGATTTCGACCGACTGATCGCAGGCAGCGTCCTCCGCCATGGTCTCGGGGGCCGCGTCGACGTCACCAGCAGCGGCTTCTAAGCCGTCCGTCGCCTCGTCCACAAATGCGGCGGCTCCGTCGATCTCGATCTCGATCTCCGGCGCCAGCGCGGCGAACGCCGCGGGCGGCGCCATGGCGTCTTCCACCGCCGCCGTGGCATCGTCCCACGCGGTGACGGCATCGTTGGCAAGGGCGACGTCAGCCTCGTCACCCGGGGCGGCCGGCGCATCCACCATCGCAACCGCGTCGTGACCGGACGGCTCGTCCACGACCGTCTCGTCGACGACCGTCTCATCAGCGGCCCGCTCGTCCGCGACCGCTTCCCCGTCGCGCGTCACCTCAACGGGCGCGTCAGACGCCTCCAGCGCGGCGATCTCCGCCATCGTCTCAGCGCTGTCGACCGTTTCGGCCTCAAGGGCTTCGGCGAGCACCTCGGGTTCGGCCACGCCATCGAGCGCGGCCAGAGCCGCGACCCCGTCGAGGCCATGATCGGCCGGCGTAGCCCGGTCAACGAGACCCGCCGCGATGGCATCGGCCGCCACCGGGGCTGCCGCGATCGCCTCATCGCGCGCCGCCATGTCGAGCGCGCCGAGCGCCTCGGGAGGCGACAGCGCGTCCACCGGCTCGGCGTCATCGGCACTCATCTCATCCAGCCACGGCGCATCCGCCACGACCGGCATCGGGATTTCAGGCTCAACGGCGTTCGTCTCGTCAAGATCCGCAAGCGCCGCATCGGTCGGGTCTGCCGCCACAGCCGGCGCCGACGGTGCCGGAACGCCCCACTCGTCCGCGTCAATCGAAATCGGCGAAAACGCCGCGAAGCTCGCATCGGAGAACGGATCTTCCATCGCCACCACGATCGGGGCCACCACGGCCAGCGCGGCGATCGGCGAAGCAACCGGCGCGATCGCTGCCGGCGCCGTCACGTCCGCGACCGCGCCAACGGCCGGCATCGCGGCTGCCGCATCGTCGGCGATGTCAACGGCATCCGCTCCCGTCGGCGGATCAATCGCCAGGCCCGCATCAAGCGGGTCGCCCATCACGCCCCCCTCGTCGGGGATCGGCGCCACGCCCTCGGCGAAGGTGACCAGCGTGAGCGGCCCAAACGGCGCCACCTCGACCTTTGCAAGCTTGAGACCGAGCATCGTCGCGCGCAGGCCCATCACCGCGCGGGTGCGTTCAAACGTCGTCTCGCCTGTCACCGCGCGGCTGGCAAATCGCGCCACCAGCGCTGCCACCGTGCCGCCGGGCGGCACCGCTTTGCCAAATGCCACCGCGCCACCGCTGAACGCCGCCGCCGCCCGATTGGCCAGCACCACGTGGCCGAGGCTGTCGACGCCAAACACCGGCCGGCCGTCTTCGAACACCCGCGCCACGCTGTGCGCGCGTTCGACCGCTTCGCGCCAAGTGATCACGGTGCGCGCGTCCGCGGCGGTATGGGCCTCAATGCTCATCGCGATATGCCTCACGCTCGAACCGTCTGAACCGGAGGGCGACACTTGACCAACGGCCATGCCACGCCAGGGCCGATCCTCCCGACGGTAACGACTTTTTAATATCGCCTCCACCCCGCGCGGTCCATCGCGCGCCATCGCTCGGCCGGTGCGATCGCTGGGAAAGGTTAAATTCGAATCGATTTGTCGAGGCCGTCAGGTCACCGTAGCTGTCGACGGATTAGACCAACGGCGCGGGGGTTTTCACGATCACGACAAGGCGAGGCGCGGCGTCTAGAGTGCCCCATCGTCGCGCGTCGACGGCCCCGGGGATCGCCCGAGCCGGGCGAGCTGATCAAAAACGACCGACAGGAGACCGCTCATGGCCACCAACCCGCCTAATTTCGAGATCCCCGAGCAGATGCGCACCATGGCTCAGTCGAGCGTGGAGCAGGCCAAGAAGGCGTTTGACGAGTTCATCAGCGCCGCCAACAAGGCCGTCGGCAAGCTCGACGACAGCGCGAACGCCATGCAGACGACCGCCGCTGATCTCAACAAAAAGGCGCTCGGCTTCGCGGAAGAAAACATCGCCGCCAGCTTCGACTTCGCCGCCAAGATGATCAAGGCGAAGGACCTGCAAGAGATGATGAAGCTGCAGGCCGACTTCATGAAAAGCCAGATGACCAATCTGGGCACGCAGGCGCGGGACTTCGGCGATGCCGCCACCAAGGCCGCCGCCGACGCCGCCAAGTCGCTCAAGGACTGAAGCGCGTCAATGATGGAGCGGCCCTCTCCGGCCGCCATCCCACCCCCGCGCGCGCCGCGGGGGCCTTGGGCCACGCCTTTGTCCGCTCAGATCGTGCGATCGACAATGGACCGCAAATAGGCGCCATAAGTGGACTTGGCGACCTTGGCGGCCTCCGTTAAGAGCGCCTCCCGGTCGATCCAGCCATTGACGTAGGCGATCTCTTCGGGGCACGCGATGCGGAAGCCCTGGCGCTTTTCAAGCGCCTGCACGAACTGCGAGGCTTCCAGCATGCTCTCCGGCGTGCCGGTATCAAGCCAGGCAAAGCCGCGCCCCATCAGCTCCACATTGAGCTCACCGCGTTCCAGATAAATGCGGTTGACGTCGGTGATCTCCAGCTCGCCGCGCGCCGACGGCTTGAGCGTACGGGCGATCTCAATCACTTGGCTGTCATAGAAGTAGAGGCCGGTCACCGCCCAGTTGGAGCGCGGCACCTTGGGCTTTTCCTCGATCGACAACGCCCGACCCGACTTATCGAACTCCACCACGCCATACCGCTCCGGATCGGTGACGTGATAGGCAAACACCGTCGCCCCCGACGTGCGCGCCGCTGCCCGCTTCAACAGGTCCGGCAGACCGTGGCCGTAATAGATGTTGTCGCCCAGGATCAACACGGACGGCTCGTCGCCCACGAACTCCGCGCCGATTTGATAGGCCTGCGCGAGGCCTTCGGGCTTGGGCTGCTCGGCATAGCTCAGCCGCATGCCCCACTGCGCGCCCGAGCCGAGCAGCTCGCGAAACCGCGGCAAGTCGTGCGGTGTGGAAATGACCAAGACGTCGCGCACCCCCGCCAGCATCAACGTGCTCAGCGGATAGTAGATCATCGGCTTGTCATACACCGGCAACAGCTGCTTGGAGACCACGAAGGTCATGGGATGCAGCCGGGTGCCACTGCCGCCGGCCAGGATGATACCCTTCACGTGACTACTCCCTCGGTGGTGTCTCTCGTCGGTGTCTCCCGTTCCAACGGAGCGGGATCGCTTTGTTACGCCGCTGCGATCAAGCGAGCGACGGTTTGATCGGTTGACGCGCGCCAATCAGGCAGTCGCGCTCCGTGCAGATCGGCAAGCCGGTCGCACACAAGCCGCGAGTTCGCCGGCCGCTTGGCAGGCAACGGGTACTCGATCGCCGGAATCGGCCGCACGTCGGCCCCCTTGGCGCCACGCCGCTGCGCGCTCTCGAATATCGCCTCAGCGAACGCCGCCCAGGTGGTGAAGCCCGCGCCCGTGGCGTGAAACACGCCGCGCACGGCTGCATCCGTGGGCGCGTCGACCAAATTGCGTGCC
The DNA here is from genome assembly GCA_943373055.1 of Rhizobium sp. Q54. GTDB lineage: Bacteria > Pseudomonadota > Alphaproteobacteria > Rhizobiales > Ancalomicrobiaceae > CALSBD01. The sequence goes on along the minus strand of CALSBD010000078.1, from coordinate 3,047 downwards.
ACCGTGAGCAAAGCATCCGCCAGGTCCAGCGCCGAGGTCGGCGCGCCGTGCTGGTCGGCAACCACCGACAGGACGTCGCGGCTTTGTGCAAGGGTCAGCATGGTCTTGAGGAAGTTCTTGCCGAACGGCGAATACACCCACGCCGTACGCACGATCGCATGGTTGTCCGTCGCCGCGGCAACCGCGCGCTCGCCCATCAGTTTGGAGCGACCATAAGCGCTTAGCGGGCCGACCGCGTCGTCTTCCACATAGGGTCGATCAAGCTCGCCGGAGAACACATAGTCGGTTGACACATGCACCACCGGCACGCCGAGCGCGGCCGCCGCTTGTGCCACCGCGCCCGCGCCACGCCCATTGATCGCCTCGGCCAGATCAGGCTCGGCCTCCGCCTTATCAACCGCCGTGTAGGCAGCCGCGTTGATCACCACGTCGGGCCGCGCCGCGTGGATCGCCGGGCCGACCGTGTCGGGCGCCGACAAATCAAGCACCGGCCGGCCGAGCGGGATAATGACCGCATCCGTGCCCGCCGCCCGCTCGATGAGCGACTGAACGACTTGACCCTCGCGGCCGGTGACGACGACACGCATCGCAATCCTCACGCAAATGGGGTGGTGAACTGATGAAGCCGGGGATGCTTGCGATCCTTGTCCGACGTGATGGCATCCGCCGCCGCCACGGGCCAGGCAATCGCCAAATCGGGATCGTCGAACGCAAGGCCCAAGTCGTGGTCCTTGGAGTAGCGGTTGGTGACCTTGTAGATCACCTCCGTGTCGTCCTCGAGGGTGCAGAACCCGTGGGCGAAACCAACCGGCACCAACAGCTGCCGCCAGTTCGCCGCCGACAGCTCCACCGCGACATGCTGGCCATAGGTCGGCGAGCTAAAGCGGATGTCGACCGCGACATCAAGGATCGCGCCGCGCACCACGCGCACCAGCTTATCCTGCGCGAATGGCGGCGACTGGAAATGCAGACCCCGGATCGTACCACGCTTGGCCGACCAGGAGTGATTGTCCTGCATGAAGGCGAGGTCGAGCCCCGCGGCGGCGAAGGTTGCCGCGTTGTACACCTCCGAGAAGAAACCCCGGTCGTCGCCGAACTTCTTCGGCGTCAGGATCTTCACCTCGGCAATCGCCGTTGCCACCACGTCCACGGTCGTCATCCCATTCTGGGCGGGGCGCGCCGCGCACGCCCGCCACCGTTGTGCTCCGCGCGATCAGCTCGCAAGGCCCAGCCGCTCGCCGCGATACACGCCCGAGCGAACCCGCTGCCACCAGCTTTCATTGTCGAGATACCAGCGCACCGTCTTGCGCAGCCCGGTTTCGAACGTTTCCGCCGGCCGCCAGCCAAGCTCGCGCTCGATCTTCGAGGCGTCGATCGCATAGCGCAGATCATGACCGGGTCGATCGCCTACGAAGGTGATCAGTCGCTCGCGCCGGCCGATCGCGGCGCTGGGCGCCATTTCGTCCACCAGCGCGCACACCGCCTTGACGACGTCGATGTTGCGCCGCTCATTCCAGCCGCCGATCGCGTAGGTCTCGCCCGGCACGCCGTGGGTGGCCACCGTGATCAAGGCGCTGGCGTGGTCGTCCACATAGAGCCAATCGCGCACGTTCTCGCCCGTGCCATAGACCGGCAACGGCTTGCCTTCGAGGGCATTGAGAATGACGAGCGGAATGAGCTTTTCGGGGAAATGATAGGGCCCGTAGTTGTTCGAGCAGTTGGTCACCACCGTCGGCAAGCCGTAAGTGTGGTTCCAGGCGCGCACGAAGTGGTCGGACGACGCCTTCGACGCCGAATAGGGCGACGTCGGCTGATACGGATAGGTCTCGTGGAAGAAGCCGTCCGCGCCCAGCGACCCGAACACCTCGTCGGTGGAAATGTGATGGAAGCGGAAGCGCTCCTTGGCCGCGCCGGACAATCCGCGCCAATGGCCGAGGGCTGCCTGCAGCACCTGGAACGTGCCGACCACGTTGGTCTCGACGAACGCGCCGGGGCCATCGATCGAGCGGTCGACATGGCTTTCCGCCGCCAAATGCATGACGACGTCAGGCTTATAGCTTTCCATCAGCGCCCGCATGCGCGCGCCATCGCAAATGTCCGCCTGCGCGAAGGTATATCGCGGCGAATTGGCGATCGGCTTCAAGCTGTCGAGATTGCCGGCATAGGTGAGCTTGTCGACGACCAACACATCGTGTTCGGTCTCACCGATCAGCTTTCGTGCCACCGCCGATCCGATAAAGCCGGCCGCGCCGGTCACCAAAAACTTCATGTTGAGCGCCTCGTTTTTGAAGACCGCGCTTGTGGCGGCCTGTTTTGAGGCTTCAGGCTAGGCGTGGGGCTGTAAACAAAGCCCGAAGTCGATCAAAAGCTCTCAATTGCCGTTAATGAACCCTGAAGTGGCTTGAGGGGGGCGCTAGCGCGCCAGCGTAACACCAAAGACAGCCGCAACGGTTCATTCCAATTTCACCTGTCTTGCGAGCGCCATGATCCACGCTTATGTCCGCACCAAGCGTCGGCGATCATGCCGCACGGCGGGAGGACTATCGATGTTCGACGCAAAGAAACTTCTTGATCAGCTGATGGGCGCCGGCACGGGCGCCAAGGCCGACGATCTTCTGGGCCGCGTGCGCACGGAAGGCGGCGACTACCTCTCCAAGGGCGCCGGTATGGCGGAAGCCAAGGCGACGGAGATGTTTGGCGCCGATAAGGTGAAAGGCGCCAAGGATTGGGTCGCCAACAACCAGCTCGCCACCGGCGCGGCCCTGGGTGGTCTTGCCGCCGTGTTGCTGGGCACCAAGGCCGGTCGCGCCATTGGCGGCACCACGCTCAAGGCCGGCGCGCTCGCCGCCGTGGCGGGCCTGGCCTACAAGGCCTACACCGACTGGCAAGCGGGTCAGGCCAGCGCGCCCGCGTCGAGCGGCACCACCGGCACGCCGATGAGCACCCGTCACGAGGCTCCCCTGGCAGCCGCCGAGGACGAGGAGCAGCGCTTCGCCCTGGCGCTGGTGATCGCCATGATCGCCGCCGCCAAGGCCGATGGGTTCATC
>CALSBD010000077.1:0-9414 GCA_943373055.1 Rhizobium sp. Q54 | reverse complement strand
GAAGGATGGTTTGGCAACCATGCTGGGCCTGCCGTGGCTGACGATCCTCAATTGGTTCTGGCTGCCGCTGTTCCCCATGTTCGTGGTGTTCTTCATCTCCGCGCTGGCGGAGACCAACCGGCCGCCGTTTGACCTGCCCGAAGCTGAATCGGAGCTGGTCGCCGGCTTCATGGTCGAGTATGGGTCGACGCCCTACATGATGTTCATGTTGGGCGAGTATGTCGCGATTGCGCTGATGTGCTCGCTCACCACCATCTTGTTCCTCGGCGGGTGGTTGCCGCCGTTTGATTTCGCGCCGTTCACGTGGGTGCCCGGCGTTGTGTGGTTCGCGCTCAAGGCGTTCTTGGTGTTCTTCATGTTCGCCATGGTCAAGGCCATGGTGCCGCGCTACCGCTATGACCAGCTGATGCGTCTGGGTTGGAAGGTGTTCCTGCCGCTCTCGCTCATCAGCGTTGTCGTGGTCGCCGCCTTCTTGCAGATCACCGGGCTCGCGCCCTGACACGATAGGCCGTCGCGGGCCCATAGCGGTCCGCGGGGGGGAGGGGGGTCGAATGGAATTGGCGCCTGCCGGGCTCGTGGGAGCGATCGTTGGCCTTGGCGTCGGTCTCATCGACTACGCCGTGATCGCCGTTTTGATCCGCAAGACGATCTCGAAGATCGCCGAGCGGGACCCGAAGTCGATGCCGTCGCAAAAGACCATCGACGCGGTGATGAAAGGGGTGTTCGTGGTCACCGTTCTGGTGTTCGCGGGCCTGGGATACTGGTTCGGCGCCACCATCGGCGGCTGAGCCATATGAGGTTGATCAGCGGCGAGGGGCGGGGCCCGTCGCGGCGGGGGAAGCAATGAAAGGGTTTCGACATGCGTCTTGACCAGGCTGCGAAGTCGCTCTTCCTAAAGGAGTTCGTTTCGGCGTTCTTCCTCGCGATGCGCTATTTCTTCAAGCCGAAGGCGACGGTGAACTATCCCTTTGAAAAAGGGCCCGTCAGCCCGCGCTTCCGCGGCGAGCACGCGTTGCGTCGCTATCCCAATGGCGAAGAACGCTGCATTGCCTGCAAGCTGTGCGAGGCGATTTGCCCCGCGCAAGCCATCACCATCGAAGCCGGCCCGCGCCGCAACGATGGCACGCGGCGCACCACCCGTTACGACATCGACATGGTGAAGTGCATCTATTGCGGCTTCTGCCAAGAGGCCTGCCCGGTCGATGCGATCGTGGAGGGGCCCAATTTCGAATTCGCCACCGAGACGCGTGAGGAGCTGTTCTATGACAAGGACAAACTCCTTTCCAACGGAGCGCGATGGGAGCGCGAGATCGCGCGCAACATCTCGCTCGATGCGCCCTATCGGTAACGCCGCCGCGCTCGGTGTCGATACGACACAGGGCGGGGTGGACAGGGCGCGGGGCGGCCTTTAAACCCCGCGCCACGAGGTTCACGGTCGCGCGCCAGCCGGGTTCGGATTCGGTGCCGCGACACACTGGGAAACGCGACCGATGCCGCGGGCGGGGGCCCAAGGCAAAGGTCATTGGGGGAGGCGCATCCGCGCCGGCCGGCCAAGGGATCGGGGGACCGTATGGGTCTGAAGCCGCTCTTTTTCTACCTGTTCGCCTTCGTCACGGTGGCGTCGGCGTTCATGGTGATTTCCTCGCGCAATCCCGTGCACGCGGTCTTGTTCCTCATTCTCGCCTTCTTCAACGCGGCGGGCCTGTTTTTGCTCCTGGGCGCCGAGTTCCTGGCGATGATCCTCATCGTCGTCTATGTGGGCGCGGTGGCGGTGCTGTTCTTGTTCGTCGTCATGATGCTTGACGTCGATTTCGCCGAGCTGCGCCAGGGCTTCCTGCAATACATGCCGGTCGGCTTCCTGATCGGTGCGATCTTGCTCATCGAAATGATGATCGTGCTGGGCGCTTGGGCGATTGATCCGACGCTGACCGCCAAGCCCGTGTCGCCGATCCCCACGGATGTGACCAACATCGAGGCGATCGGGCAGGTGCTCTACACCAAGTACATCTTCTTCTTCCAACTGGCCGGCATGATCCTGCTCGTCGCCATGGTCGGCGCGATCGTGCTCACGCTGCGCCACAAGGAAGGGGTCAAGCGCCAGTCGATCGAGGCCCAGAATGCGCGGACGCCGGCGACGGCGATCGAAATTCGCAAGGTGCCGACCGGCAAGGGCATCTGAGGACCAACGGCGTCGCCGCGGGCCACGGGGGGCCGCGGAGGGCGCGCATTCGGGAGTTCGGGGTTCATGGAGATCGGCCTTTCGCACTACCTGTCGGTGGCGGCGATCCTGTTCACGCTCGGGGTGCTCGGCATCTTCCTCAATCGGAAGAACGTCATCATCATCCTGATGTCGGTCGAATTGATCCTGCTGGCCGTCAACCTCAACTTCGTGGCCTTCTCCGCGCACCTCGGCGACATCGTCGGGCAGGTGTTCGCGCTGTTGGTGCTCACCGTCGCGGCCGCTGAGGCCGCCATCGGTCTGGCGATCTTGGTCGTGTTCTTCCGCAATCGAGGTTCGATCGCGGTGGAAGACGTCAACATGATGAAGGGTTAAGCGGGGGCCCCATGTACACGGCTATCGTCTTTCTGCCGCTCATCGGGTTCTTGATCGCTGGCGCGATCGCCCTGTTTGGCGCCAAGGTTCCCCCGCCGGTCGGTGGTCATCACGGCCACGGCCACGGTCATGGGCATGGTCATGGCCACGACGCCCACGCGGCGAGCGCGCACGCCGATGATCACGGTCACGGCCACGATCATCACGAGGAGCCAGCCGCCGGGTCCCGGCCGGCCGAGCTGATCACCACCGGCCTCATGCTCGTCACCGCCTTCCTGTCTTGGGTGGCGTTCTTTCAGATCACCATGGCCGACAGCCACGGCGCCGAGCGCATTCAAGTGCTCTCGTGGATCCAGTCGGGGTCGCTGGTCGTTGATTGGGCGTTCCGCATCGATACGCTGACGGCGGTGATGCTGGTCGTCGTCAATTCGGTGTCGGCGCTCGTTCACCTCTATTCGATCGGCTATATGAGCCACGATCCGGCGCGGCCACGCTTCTTCGCGTATCTGTCGCTGTTCACCTTCGCCATGTTGATGCTGATCACGTCGGACAACCTGGTCCAGATGTTCTTCGGCTGGGAAGGCGTGGGCCTGGCGTCCTATTTGCTGATCGGCTTCTGGTACAAGAAGCCGTCGGCCAATGCGGCTGCCATCAAGGCGTTCGTGGTCAACCGCGTCGGCGACTTCGGCTTCGCGCTTGGCATCTTCGGCGTGTTCGTCCTGTATGACAGCGTCGCCTTCGACACCATCTTCCAGGCCGCCGCGACGGCCCAAGGCAAGACCATGATGGTGTTTGGCATCGAGTGGGATGCGCTGACCATCGTGGCGCTCCTCCTGTTCATGGGGGCCATGGGCAAGTCGGCACAATTCCTCCTGCACACCTGGCTGCCGGACGCCATGGAAGGCCCCACGCCGGTGTCGGCGCTCATTCACGCGGCCACCATGGTGACGGCCGGCGTGTTCATGGTGGCGCGCTTGTCGCCCCTGTTCGAGCTCGCACCGACCGCGCTTTATGTCGTCACGTTCTTTGGCGCGCTCACAGCGTTCTTCGCGGCGACCGTCGGTCTGGTGCAAAACGACATTAAGCGGGTGATCGCTTATTCGACCTGCTCGCAGCTTGGCTACATGTTCGTCGCCCTGGGCGTCGGCGCCTATGGCGCGGCAGTGTTCCACCTGTTCACGCACGCCTTCTTCAAGGCGCTTTTGTTCCTCGGCGCCGGCTCGGTCATCCATGCCGTCTCGGGTGAGCAGGACATCCGCAAGATGGGTGGCCTGCGCACCAAGATCCCGCTCACCTTCTGGATGATGATCATTGGCACCGTGGCCCTCACCGGGCTCGGCATCCCGCTCACCATGATTGGCACCGCGGGGTTCTTCTCCAAGGACATCATCATCGAGAGCGCCTATGCGGCGACGGCGCACTCCACGGCCGCCACGTTTGCGTTCGGCGCGACGGTGGTCGCCGCGGGGCTCACCTCGTTCTATTCCTGGCGCCTCATCTTCATGACGTTCTTCGGCAAGCCGCGCGCGTCGGCCGAAGTCATGAAGCACGTCCACGAGAGCCCGCTCGTCATGACCGTGCCCTTGATGGTGCTGGCGCTGGGCGCGCTGCTCTCTGGCATGGTGTTCTACGAGTATTTCGTCGGTCACCACTATGAGCACTTCTGGAAGACGGCGCTGTTCACCGCCGCCGACAACAAGATCCTGGAAGAAGCCCACCACGTGCCGAAGCTCGTGAAGGTTTTGCCCTTCATCATGATGTCGCTTGGCTTCGTGACTGCCTGGTACTTCTACATCCGCTCGCCGGAGACCCCGAAGCGCTTGGCGCAAGAGCAGGAGGTTCTCTACAAGTTCCTCCTCAACAAGTGGTACTTCGACGAGCTCTACGATTTCCTGTTCGTCCGCCCGGCCAAGTGGCTCGGCCGCTTCTTCTGGAAGAAGGGCGACGGCTGGCTCATTGACGGGTTTGGGCCCGATGGGGTGTCGGCGCGTGTGATTGACGTCACCCGCAACGTGGTCAGGCTGCAGACCGGCTACGTCTATCACTATGCCTTTGCCATGTTGATCGGTGTTGCTGCCCTGATCACCTGGGTCATGTTCGGGGGAGCGCAGTGATGAGCGCATGGCCGCTTCTGTCCATTGTCACCTTCCTGCCCCTGGTCGGTGTTGCCTTCATCTTGCTTGTGCGCGGCGATGACGATGTCGCCCGGCACAACATCCGCCTGATTGCGCTCATCATCACGATCGCGACGTTCCTAGTCTCGCTCCTGATTTGGATCGGCTTCGACAACGCAAACCCTGGGTTCCAGTTCGTCGAGAAGGCCGCCTGGGTGGGCGGGTTGATGTCCTATCACATGGGCGTCGACGGCATCTCGATGCTGTTCGTGATCCTGACCACCTTCTTGATGCCGTTCTGCATTCTCGCCAGCTGGGAAAGCGTCGATAAGCGCGTCAAGGAATACATGATCGCGTTCCTGGTGCTGGAAACGCTGATGATCGGCGTGTTCTGCGCGCTTGATCTCGTGCTGTTCTACATCTTCTTCGAAGCCGGCCTCATTCCGATGTTCATCATCATCGGCGTGTGGGGCGGCGCGCGGCGCATCTATGCCTCGTTCAAGTTCTTCCTGTACACGCTGGTCGGCTCGGTCTTGATGCTTCTGGCCGTCATGGCGGTCTATTGGCAGACGGGCACCACCGACATTGCCGCGATCTTGACCGATCCGACGATCAAGAAGATCCCGGCCGACATGCAGACGTGGCTGTGGCTCGCCTTCTTCGCCTCGTTCGCGGTCAAGATGCCCATGTGGCCGGTCCACACCTGGCTGCCTGACGCGCACGTGGAAGCGCCAACGGCGGGTTCGGTCATCCTGGCGGGCATTTTGTTGAAAATGGGCGGCTACGGCTTCCTCCGCTTCTCGCTGCCGATGTTCCCGCTGGCCTCCGATCTGTTTGTGCCGCTCGTCTTCACGCTGTCGGTGGTGGCGATCATCTACACCTCGCTCGTCGCCCTCATGCAGGAAGACATCAAGAAGCTGATTGCCTACTCGTCGGTCGCCCACATGGGCTTCGTGACCATGGGCATCTTCACCATGAACGCCCAAGGCGTGCAGGGCGCGGTATTCCAGATGCTCTCGCACGGCATCGTGTCGGGCGCTTTGTTCTTGTGCGTCGGCGTCGTGTATGACCGCATGCACACCCGTGAGATTGCGGCCTATGGGGGCCTCGTCAATCGCATGCCCTGGTATGCGACCGTGTTCCTCGTCTTCACCATGGCCAATGTCGGCCTGCCGGGCACCTCGGGCTTCGTGGGCGAATTTCTCACGCTGATGGGCGCCTTCAAGGCCAATACCTGGGTGGCCGTGTTCGCCACCACCGGCGTCGTCTTGTCGGCGGGCTACGCGCTATGGCTTTACCGCAAGGTGATCGCCGGGGCGCTGGAGAAGGAGACCCTCAAGTCGATGGTCGATCTCTCCACCCGCGAAAAGGTGATTCTGCTGCCGATGGTGGCCTTGACCATCTTCTTCGGTGTCTACCCGAAGCCGGTGCTCGACGTGACGGCGGCCTCGATCGACAAGCTCCTTGTTGACTACCACGCGGCGCTCGACGCGGCGGCCAAGACCGCGCTTTTGGCCAACTGAACCGGCGGATAACGGACGATGACAACGCTTCCCTCGCTCATGCCCGCCCTGCCGGAAATCTTGCTTGCCATCGGCGCCATGGCGCTGTTGATGGTGGGTGTGTTCTCCGCGCCTCAGCACGCCGCGCGCACCGTGACGGGGCTCGCGGTCGCCATCCTCGTGATGGTGATGGTGGTCGTCCTGATCCGTCCGGCCGGTGGAGAAACCTTTGGCGGCGCGTTCGTCATGGACGCCTATGCCAAATATCTCAAAGTGCTGGCGCTTGGCGGTTCGGCGGTCGCGATCGCCATGTCGGTGGGCTACGCGCGCGCCGAAAAGTTCGACAGCTTCGAGTACCCCGTCCTCATCATGCTCTCCACGCTCGGCATGATGATCATGATCTCCGCGCGCGATCTCATTACCGTCTATATGGGCGTCGAGCTGATGTCGCTCGCCCTTTATGTGATCGCCGCGATTAACCGGGATAATGTGCGCTCCACCGAAGCGGGCCTGAAGTATTTCGTGCTCGGCGCCCTGTCGTCCGGCATGCTGTTGTACGGCATGTCGCTCGTCTATGGCTTCACCGGCCACACCACGTTCGCCGGCATTTCGGCGTATCTCGCCGCCCACCAAGGCTCGCATTTGGGTCTGGTGTTCGGCCTCGTCTTCATCTTGGCGGGGCTATCCTTCAAGGTCTCGGCGGTGCCGTTCCACATGTGGACGCCCGACGTATATGAGGGCGCGCCGACCCCGGTGACGGCCTTCTTCGCCGCCGCCCCCAAGGTCGCGGCGATGGCGATGTTCACCCGCATCGTGATTGAGGCGTTCGGCCCGGTCACCAAGGACTGGCAGCAGATCGTCGTCTTTATCTCGATCGCCTCCATGGCGCTGGGTGCATTTGCCGCCATTGGCCAGACCAACATCAAACGCCTGATGGCCTACTCCTCGATCGCCAACATGGGCTTCGCGCTCGTCGGTTTGGCGGCGGGCACGGAGGAGGGCGTGCGCGGCGTGATCCTGTTCATGACGATCTATCTCGCCATGACGCTGGGCGTCTTTGCCTGCATCCTCTCCATGCGCCGCAAGGGTGGCACCGTGGAGGACATTTCCGATCTCGCCGGCTTGTCGCGCACCAGCCCGATCATGGCCGGCGCGCTTGCCATGCTGATGTTCTCGCTTATCGGCATTCCGCCGTTCGCCGGCTTCTTCGCCAAGTATTTTGCCTTCATGGCGGCGGTTGGCGCGGGCCTGTGGCCGCTGGCGATTCTGGGCGTGCTCGCCTCGGCGGTTGCCGCGTTCTATTACTTGCGCCTCGTCAAGATCATGTACTTCGACGAGCCCGCCGCCGCGTTCGACCCGATGCCGATCGAGCAAAAGGTGGTGCTCGCGGTGACCGGTGCCTTCGTGTTTGGCTTCATCTTCTTCCCCGCGCCATTTGAGGCCGCGGCGACCGCCGCCGCGAAGTCGCTGTTTTAATGGTGAGCGCGGGGGCGGCGATCGCACTGGGGTCCTTGGCGACGGCGGCGGGGTTCCGGGCCGTTTCCTTTGACACGATCGGCTCCACCAATCAGGAAGCCTTGATCCGCGCGCGAGCCGGAGATCCCGGCCGCCTGTGGCTGTCGGCTGCCGTTCAGACCGCCGGGCGTGGTCGACGCGGGCGCCCCTGGGCGACGCCGCGCGGCAATCTGGCCGCTACCGTGCTGTTGATCCACCGCGGCCCGCCCGCCCTTGCCGCCACGCTCGGCTTCGTGGCCGGCTTAGCGCTTCACGATACGCTTGCCCCCGCGGCCGACGCGGTCGCCATCGCCCTTGATGGCGCGCAGGGCTTGCCGCAGGCGCCCGGCCGGCTTGTTCTTAAATGGCCCAATGACGTGCTTGTCGAGCGGGGTGGCACGCGTGGCAAGCTTGCCGGCATTCTCCTGGAAGCCGAGCCGCTCGGGCCCGGTCTCATCGCGGTTGCGATCGGCATCGGTGTGAATATTGCAGTCGCGCCGACCGATTTGCCTTATCCTGCCGCGCGACTGAGCGACCTAGGGCTAGACTGGACCGCCGAACACGTCTTTATGGACCTCGCGGATCGGTTTGCCGAAGATCTCGCGCTGTTTGACGAGGGGCGGGGGCTTCCCGCAGTTCTGGCTCGCTGGCGCCCACGCGCGGCGGGTCTGGGCGGCGCGGTTGCCGTTGAGCTTGGGGGCCGGGTCATCCGAGGGGTCTTTGAGACCGTGGATGACGAAGGCCGACTGTTGATTCGGGATGAGGGTGGCGCGCGCCACGTGATTGCCGCCGGCGAAGTACATTTTGGAGTGGCCGCCACTGTCGCGGCCGGGGAGCGATAATGGTCAAGCGCGGCAAGTCCGACAACGAATTCGTGTTTCTGCCTTTGGGCGGTGTCGGCGAAATCGGCATGAACTGCGCGCTGTATGGCTTCGGGCCAGAGCATCACCGCCAATGGATCATGGTCGATTGCGGCATCACCTTCGCCAACGAAATGGACGAGCCCGGCGTCGACGTCATCTACCCCGATGTGTCGTTCATCGAGGCCGAGCCGCAAAGCCTGCTCGGCATCATCATCACCCATGCGCACGAAGACCACTTCGGCGCGCTGCTCACGCTCTATCCGAAGCTCAACGCGCCGCTCTATATGACGCCGTTCGCCGCGGGGCTGTTGGAGGCGAAGGCCGCCAGCGAGCCGGGCGCGCCCAAGATCGTGCCGCGCGAGATCAAGGCCGGCTCCCATCTCACCATGGGCCCGTTCGAGATCGACTGCCTGCCGGCCGCCCACTCGATCCCCGAATCGCTGTCGCTCGCCATTAAGACGCCGCTGGGAACCGCGCTTCACACCGGCGACTGGAAAATCGACGAGACGCCGGTCGTTGGCTACGTGACCGACTTCAACCGGCTCAGGGCGCTAGGCGACGAGGGCGTCCTCGCGCTCATTTGCGATTCAACTAATGTGGTGCGCGAGGGGCAAAGCCCATCGGAGGCCGACGTCGCCCGCTCCATCACCGAGATCGTCGCCAAAGCCAAGAACCGCGTGGCACTGACCACCTTCTCCTCCAATATCGCCCGCATCCGTGCCGTCGCCGAGGCCGCCGTGGCCAATGGGCGCGAGGTGGTGGTGATGGGCCGCGCCATGCGCCGCGCCATCGACGTGGCGCGCGGGCTTGGCTATTTCGACGGCCTGCCCAACTTCCTCGATGATGATGCTTTTGGCTATTTGCCGCGCAACAAGGTGGTCGCGCTG
>CALSBD010000076.1:0-9453 GCA_943373055.1 Rhizobium sp. Q54 | reverse complement strand
CCGATCTCGACGGTATCGAGGATGATGGCTCCATTGGCGTTGAGATAATGCACGGCCCAAACATTGCGCACGTTCGTCGCCATGATCCGGCAGGTGCCATACCCACCCGACACGATGGTGAGCGGGACCTGGCCTAAAACCGTAGTGATCGCGTCAGTATCGGCGGGGGTGAGTGGCAGGAGGGTGAAGTTGATCACGTGATTGAGCGTGCCCGGCCGCCAATTAGCGGCGCGCTCGGCGATCTCGGCCAGAATCGCCGGCGCGTTCATCACCGAGGCATCGAGCGCCAAAGCCGCGACATTGGCCATCGGTCGGCCATAACGGCCCGCCGCGTCGCGGACGATGCGCGGCACATCGCCGACCTCGATCGTCTCACTGACGAAATGACCATCGGCGCTTTCGGCGCGCATGCGCCAAACGCCGGTCAGGACGCTTTCTTGAACCTGATAAAGGGGATCCTGGCCGGCGACGATCGACACCTCGCCATCGCCGAGGATGTCAGCGACCGCGTGGCGGTCCATGGGCTCAAGGGTCGACAGCGGCAGCACGGTCGCCGGGCTCACCCCGTCATGGGCCATCAACGCAGCGCGGATCGCGGCGACAAAGTTCACGAGTGCCGATGTTGGTACATAGCCGGCCGGCAAGCTTGGCCGCGACTTGGCCTTCAGGCCATCGGGCAAACCGATCAAGGACAAGCCGTCGTCGGTGCCGACAAAAACGCCGGTAGCCTGTTCCTCGTCTTCCCAAAGAAGCGGATTTCGCCGCTGATGATCGTGTGACATCAGACCCTCCTTCTGGTGTCGAAGCGTCGCGCCACCCCGTCCGCGGCGCGCGCTTAGCGTTTATGTTTCTCTAAGCTGCCATGATGCGCGGCTTGCCTAAGTAGCGCGTGAATAGCTCGGCATAGTCGGACCAATTTCGAACACGCGGCATGCGCTCCAAGACTTCACCGCGATTGAGAATTACAAGCGTTGGCAGCACAATGACGCCGAAGCGATCTTTGATGCGCATCTCATCGGTGGTCTCTACAACGCCAACCGAGAGACTTTGAGGATAAAGCCGCAGCATTTCGCGCAGGGCCACGGCCACGTCATGCCCTTCGATGCGGTCGGTGTTGACGCCTGCAAACAACAGGGCCTTAAAGCTGGGGTCTTCGCAAAGCCACGCGTCGACATTGGCTTTCGTCACAGCAAAGCCGCCGGGAACTGACTTAAGGGCATCGACCGGTGTTGTCGTCATTCTTGTCCCTCCCCCGCCGGTTCGTCTTGGATCCTTATGGGCGCAAATGTTCGGGCAACTGCGGCTCGCGGTCGGCGAGATCGCCCAACAAGTGCTCGAAGGCCGCGCCATCCATGGCAGCCAGAACTGCACGCAGCGCGTTGGTGACGTCTTGGGCGTCCGCCTCACTCATCAACCGAACGGCGCGCTCGGCGTGAACAAGAATCCAATCGCCGGTCTCCGCGGGCGTTTCGAGGAGCGCTAACGACACCTGGCGTACCTCGCCATCCACTTCGGCAAGGCCGCTGTGTCGGTCGACTTCAATCAGACGCATGGGAACCCCGATGCACATGGCGCCTTACTCCGCCGCAGCAGCCACAGGAGCGTCGATCGTGGCCGCGAGACCCGCGGCCTGAGGCAACACCTCGGGTAAGCCATAGCGGGTCAACACGCGCTCATCGCCCAGGCGACTGGCCGCATCGGGTGCCGGCCGGCCAGTCTCGTAGGCTTCAATGGTCAATTCTGCCGTCCCCACTGGTGAGGCGGTTGCGCGGCGGTCTGCCCGCCGGTCGAGCTTTAAGCCCCACACGCGCAACTGAGCGGCGGCCGTTTCCACGGCGACGGGAACCATCATGCGCACAGCAGGGCGCAAGCTGCCGCCCCAATCATCAAGCTCCACCGGCTGGACGCCAATAAGCACCAAGCTCTTGAACTCAGCGCCCATCAACTGAGCGGTGGCAATAACGTCCTGAAGACCCGTTTGGTGCAGGCTCATCTTGCGCTGAGCGATGAAGGCGGGCACGTCGCGATCACGCACCACGCGCATGGCGCCGGGCTCGTCACCGAAATCGATGCAGTCAAACACGATGATGTGGCTGTGGTCGCGAAAGAGGTCGACGAGATAAAGGCCCTGTGTGCCACCGTCGACAATGGAGACATTGGCGGGAACCCCATACCCAGCCCCAAATGCCTCGACACAGCGGACACCAAACCCTTCATCCGCCCACAAAAGATTGCCCACACCCAGGATGAGCACGCGATCTTCGCCACTGACGGTCAGATGTCCCACGTCCGTGCCTCCCAATTGTGCAAGTCTTTTGTTGTGTTCGACTTTAGGCTTGTCTTCTTCGTGCCGGCATCTTGGGGGGAAACCCATCCGGAACGTGATCTAAGGGATTGCCCCTGTTGGGGATTTCACGCGCACAGGCTTCGGATTGGTAGTTGACGCAAGTTACCTGTGTCGTGATCAGCGATCCGCATCCGATTCGGGCGACAAGCCCCGCATGGTAGACCCGCAAGGGCTTGTCCTTGACCAAGGCACTGGCCGCTGAACCAAGCGCGGCCTGTCGTCAGTCTTTAAACATGCGCCAACCGGACACCATAGTGGAGATGAGCGACTGACGGCTCATGATGTCCTCGCGGATGGCGACATAGATGTGGGTCATCATGAAGACGATGATCACCCACATGCCCACATGATGCCAGGTATGGGTCTGCATGGATCCGCCGGTGAGGCCGTTGACCCACTCCGACACCGCGAACAACGGATGGGTCGCGCCTAAGCCTTCGCCGTAAAGCGCGATTCCCGAGACGCACATCCACACCGACGGCAGGAAGAACGCGAAGAACATCGCAAGCTGCGCCAGCGGATTGTGGCCGATGTACTTTTTCGGTTCCTTCTTGAGGAAGGCGTACCAGCCAGCCTCATAGAACACTTCCTTCCACCAGCGCCCTGACCAGACCGGCAGAACGACGAGCTGTCGGGCATGGTGATTGCCGAAGAACATCCAAATGATCCGGCCGATGAGGCCAACGACCATGACTTGCCCCGCCGCGAAGTGTGCGAAGCGGATGTAACCGAAAATGAAGTGGTCCGACGCCTCGCCGCCCACCGCCGGCAGCGGGCTGCCAATGAGATACCCCGTCACGCACAACACGACGATGCACAGCGCGTTGATCCAATGCCACGCTCGGACTGGAGCCTCGTAGACATAGACTGCGGTTTGTTCCTTGCCCTGGACGTCGACGACCTCGGTGTAGAGGTCGTAGACCACGTTGTGGTCCTGGACATGCTCCTTATCGACCATTGTCATGGGAATTCTCCCCAGAATGAAACCTCGCGATGGGATGATCGTGGCTGGCCGTACGACCGCATCGGCGGCAGCCGGCCAGCCGAAGACAGGTCAACGCACGGTGACGCGCGAGACCTCCTGACCATCGGGGCTCATGACGTGTGTGGAGCAGGCCAAGCAGGGATCGAAGGAATGCAGTGTGCGGATGATCTCAAGCGGCTGCTCGGGATCGGCCACGGGCGTATCCATCAACGAGGCTTCGAACGCACCGATGTTGCCGGCCGCGTCGCGGGGGCCGCCGTTCCACGTGGTTGGCACGATGCACTGGTAGCTGTCGATCTTGCCCGCGTCGATCTTGACCCAGTGACCAAGCGCGCCGCGCGGTGCCTCGGTGAAGCCGACACCTTTGGACTTCGGCGCCCAGGTCTCGGGGCTCCACTTGGTGGTATTGGCGGTTGTTTGATCGCCAGCCTTGATGTTGGCGATGAGCTTGTTGAAGAAGTACATCATCTTGTGGCCGGCCCACTGGCATTCCAACGCGCGAGCGGCGGTGCGGCCAAGTGTGGAGAACAGGGCGGTCACGGGCACATCTAGGTGCTTTAACACCGCGTCGACGGGCTCCTTGAATTCCGGATTGCCCTGGACGTAGCCAATGAGGTACCGCGACAACGGGCCCACCTCCATGGCGTGCCCCTTCCACCGCGGCGCCTTGATCCAAGAATACTTGGCGCTTTCATCGAGCGCATCGATGCGCGTTTTGGTGCCCTTGTGGTTGGGGCCGAGCACGAAGTTGGGCTCGGTGACGCCGTCCCATGGGTGTAAGCCCTTCGCCTCGTCGGCATATTTATACCAGGAGTGGGTCACGAACTCTTGGATTTCATCCGGATTGGTCAGGTCGACATCGTGAACCTTGGTCAGGTCGCCATTGATAATCGCCCCGCGCGGCAACAAGAGGTTCTTGGCCGAATAGTCATTGGCGCGATCTGGGATATCGCCATAGGACAACACTGACTTTGACGACAGCCCGCCGCCATGGAGCCAATCTTTGTAGAACCCGGCGATCGCCAACAGGTCAGGGATATAAACCTGCTCCGTGAAAGCGATGGAATCTTCGATGATCTTCTTGACGAGGTTCAGACGCTCCATGTTGATCGCGCCAACGGATCCCACGCCATCAATATTGATCGGTGACGGAACGCCACCCACCAACCAATTGGGATGCGGGTTCTTGCCGCCGAAGATGGTGTGAACCTTGACGATCTCCTTCTGGAAATCGAGCGCCTCTAGATAGTGGGCAACCGCCATCAAATTGGCTTCCGGCGGCAGCTTGTAGGCTGGGTGACCCCAGTAAGCATTCTTGAAAGGACCGAGCTGGCCGCTTTCAACGAATTTCTTCAAGCGGTTCTGCAGGTCGGAGAAGTAGCCCGGCGATGACATCGGCCATTTGGAGATCGACTGCGCGAGCGCCGACGTCGCTTTCGGGTCGGCCTTGAGGGCCGAGACGACGTCGACCCAGTCGAGCGCATGCAAGTGATAGAAGTGCACGAGGTGATCATGCACTTGAAGCGCCAACTGCATCATGTTGCGGATGGAGTTGGCGTTCTCGGGAATGTCGATGCCAAGCGCGTTCTCCACCGCGCGCACCGAGGTGAGCGCGTGGGTACCCGTGCACACGCCACAAATACGCTGGGTGAACGCCCAGGCGTCGCGCGGATCACGGCCCTTGAGGATCACCTCCAGGCCGCGCCACATAGTGCCGGTGGACACCGCATTGCGGATAACGTTGTTTTCGTCGACGTTCACCTCGACGCGCAGGTGCCCCTCAATGCGGGTCACCGGGTCGACGACAATGCGCTTGCCGGAGGCGTCAAGGCTGAAGCCGTTCGGAGTCTGGATGGTCATGTGAGGGATCTCCCGATCTCAGCTTCTGTCAATCACGCTTCGGTCTTGGCGTCGTCGGCCTTCATGCGGGCACGCTTTAACGCGCTCGCGGCGGCATGGGCGGCGATACCAACACCCACGGCGCTGGCGGCGGCCATGCCGACCGTGTCGGCGTTCGCTTCGACACCGAATTGATGGATGTTGCCCAGGCGCTCATAGAAGGGCCCGTTATCCCAGAACGCCTCCTCCGAGCAGCCAATGCAGCCGTGACCGGATTGGATAGGGAACGAAACTCCCTCATTCCAACGCACTGTCGAGCAGGCGTTATAGGTCGTCGGACCGCGGCAGCCGAGCTTGTAGAGGCAGTAGCCCTTCTTCGAGCCTTCATCATCGAAGGCTTCGGCGAACTGGCCGGCATCGAAGTGCGGACGGCGGTAGCACTTGTCGTGAATGCGCTGAGAATAGAACATCTTGGGCCGACCCTGACGGTCGAGCTCGGGCATGCGGCCGAAGGTGAGGATGTAGGTAACGACACCCGTCATCACCTCTGCAATTGGCGGGCAGCCCGGCACCTTGATGATGGGCTTATCGGTGACGAGCTTGTGGGTGGGAGTGGCTTGCGTGGGATTGGGCTTAGCGGCCTGTACGCAGCCCCAAGAAGCGCATGAGCCCCAGGAGATGATTGCCATGGCGTCCTTCGCCATGTCCTGCAGCTTATCCTTAAAGGGGACGCCGCCCACAAAACAGCTCATACCGTCTTGATTGAGCGGCGAGTTGCCTTCAACAGCTAAGATATAGCCGCCCTTATACTTCTCCCGGGTCTCTTCCAAGATCTGTTCGGCTTGGTGACCGGCGGACGCCATGATGACGTGCATGTAGTCGACCGAGATCATCGACAGCACGACGTCTTTCACGAGCGGGTGGGCGGAGCGAATGAAGGATTCCGAGCAGCAGGTGCACTCTAGGCCGTTCATCCAAATCACCGGAATGCGCGGCTTGGTTTCCATCGCTTCGGCGATCTTCGGCCCGAATGACGGCGCCAAGCCCAGCGAGGCAGCCGTCAGCGAGCAGAATTTGGTGAAGGAGCGCCGGCTGATACCCTGGCGGCGGATGACTTCATAAAAGGTTTCAACGGCTGCCATGCGTTCCCCCTGGGCGCCGCGCGCGGATCATGCGAAGGCCTGGGAAGACGCAGGTGCGTTGCGGCGCGATCAACTCCGGTGGCGCGTGGTGCACCGGATGCCAATCACAAATCTAGGCGCGCGCTCTCTCTCACCGAGACAATGCCCCGGCCTTTGGTTTGATGACGCGACGCCCAGCTTCCCCCCGGACGGCAACTCGGTTCCCTGAACTCCCCCAGGACCCAAGCTGCTTTAGCCGCGAAGTCTGTTGTGGGACGCGCCGCGTAACGTTGATTTAGATCAACTCAAAAGGTCGGGGAGAATGCGCAGAGCGGCGCTAAATCTCGTCTCGGTCTCAAAAAATCGCCTAAAAACTAGGCAAATAGCCCGAAAATCAGACATAATTCGATAGTTTGAATGCATGATATGTGACTTGAACGGGTCGCTCACAGGGCTGGGAGGTAGACACGGGCGGCCAGACCACCCAATGGCGAGGCTTCCAAAATGAAGCGGCCACCATAGGCCGATACCATGTCTGTCACGATGGACAGGCCCAAGCCGGATCCTGGCACGCTCTCGTCGAGACGTCGGCCACGCTTGGTGGCCTCTTGACGCGCCTGCGGCGAAAGGCCGGGGCCATCATCATCTACCCCAATAACCAAGAAGGGGCGCGACGGATCGGCCGCAGGATCAAGCTCGGCGGAGATCGTGACCTTCGTGAGTCCCCATTTACAGGCGTTGTCGACGAGATTACCGACGATCTCCTCAAAATCGCGCTGCTCACCGCGAAAGCGCAGTCCCGGCGAAATGACGGCTTCGACCGCGATACCCTTCTCTTGTGAGAGGCGCCGCATCACGCGGGCAATGGCTTGAAGGGACGGTTCGACCTCAGTCACGACGCCGATCGCGCGGGTCTGGGCGGCCATGCGCGCGCGCTCCAGATAGTGATCGACCTGTTGGCGCATCAGGCGGGCTTGTTCAACAACGAGATCGCCTAAAGGACCAGGTTGGGCACGCGCTTCATTGCTGACGACGGACAAGGGTGTCTTGAGGGCGTGAGCAAGATTGCCCACCTGTGTGCGCGCGCGCTCAACAACCTCACGGTTGGCTTCGATGAGTGCGTTCATCTCGCTGGCTAGCGGCTTGAGTTCCGCTGGAAAGGCACCCTCCAATCGCTCGGCTTCGCCGGTGCGAATGGCCAGCAGAGCCCCGCGAATTTGCTCCAGCGGCTTGAGACCGATTTGCACGAGCACCAGTGTCATGATCACGAGGCCAAGGCCCACGAGGATCAGGATAAAGATCGTTCGGTTGGTGAACGCCCGCACATCCCGCGTCAGCGCCCCAACATCGCCGGCGACGGTGAACCGAAACACCGTTGAGCCATCAATGCTGATAGTGCGCTCCACCAGACGCAGGTTCTGCGCGTCAGGCCCCATCGCATCCGCCCGCCTGAGCGGACCATCACTTTCAGCGTTTGCGGCTACATCGGGGAGCACTTCTCCGACAAGCGAGCCAGACGCCGCCAGAATGCGGCTGTTATCGGCTTGCCGGATCGTCCAATACCAACCCGATAACGGGAGTTCGAACCGCGCATCGCCCAAATCAATAGGGTCTGACAGACTAGCGCCGGATTCCATCAAGGGCGCAGTTTGGCCGATAAGGCTGCGCAGATGGAACTCAAGCCGATCATCAAAACTGCGCCATACCGCATCACGGTGGAGCGTGACTAACACACCGCCCGCCAAGGCGAGCGCGAAGGCGCTCCACACCGACACGAGGATAAAGAGACGGAGGGCAAGTGATCTAGCTTGCATGGTCCGGCATGCCGAGCGTGTAGCCAAGACCTCGGACGGTCTGAATCACGTCCACGCCCAGTTTGCGCCGCAAGCGGCCGATGAACACTTCGATCGTATTGGAATCACGGTCGAAGTCCTGGTCATACAGGTGCTCAACCAGCTCCGTGCGCGACACCACTTTGCCCTTGTGGTGCATGAGATAGGCAAGGAGGCGGAATTCATGTGAGGTCAGCTTGATGGCGGTGCCGTCAACCGTGACCTTAGAGGCGCGCATATCGAGGCGAACCGGTCCGCATTCGATTTCATTGGAGGCAAGCCCGGCAGAGCGTCGCACGAGCGCGCGCAGCCGCGCGAGCACTTCTTCCATGTGGAAGGGCTTTGCGACGTAGTCATCCGCACCCGCATCAATGCCGGCCACCTTATCCGACCAGCGGTCGCGCGCGGTTAGAATCAAGACTGGCATCTTGCGGCCATCGCGGCGCCATTGCTCAAGAACCGACAGCCCGTCCTTTTTCGGCAGACCAAGGTCGAGAACGACCGCGTCGTAGGGTTCAGTGTCACCTAGAAAATGCCCCTCCTCGCCGTCGCGCGCGGCGTCGACGGCGTATCCGGCCTCCTTCAGCGCGGTCACCAGTTGACGATTGAGATCGGCATCATCTTCAACGACCAGAACCCGCACGTCATTCCACTCCGTCTTCGATCGCCAGACTGAGGAGCCGCGATCCGTTGTCTTCCACATCGGCCAGCGAGGGATGTCGAATGGGCACGCTCATGGCTTGAGGGCTGCTCCGGTGCGCGCATCGAACAAGAAGGTCCGCACCGCGCCGGACGTCGCCACCAAGGTCACGCGGTACACCCACGCTTGGCCATCTTGGCACAGGACCGCGCGGACAATATCCCCATTGATGCGGCGACGCAGATCTGAAAACGCGATCACGTCACTGGGCGCGTTGGTAGCGGATCGGCACGTTGCGGTCCGCGCCAAGGTGCCCGCCACGTCCTCGGCGCGTGCGTTTTCGGCCGCGAACGGAGCGGCTGTCGCAAGCAGGAGAAGGATAAGTGCGGCGCGGATCATGGCTTGAGCCTAGATGAAGCGGGCTGAACCCCCTATGAACGGGTCGCCTGAGCGGATCGCAGGGAGGTTTCACCGCCGTAGGATGAGCTGATCACCGCGCACTTCATAGCCCGAAAGGCGGTTGAGCACATTCATCCCCAACAACGTCTCGCCGAGCACCCCTGGTCGCGCGACCAGAGCCTCGACGCGCCCGAACTGGATGGTGCCGAGCTCGAGTGAGGCAAGCTCCACAGCTGCCGCGGTCGTGACGCCGTTCGCGGTACTCACAGGACCGGAATAGTCAAGACGCA
>CALSBD010000075.1:0-9479 GCA_943373055.1 Rhizobium sp. Q54 | reverse complement strand
CCTGCGACCCCAGCTACTATCGCCACCAGCAAAAGATGTTCACCGACTTCATGAAGGCCGGGCTCGTCTATCGCAAGAGCGCGAAGGTGAACTGGGATCCCGTCGACATGACGGTGCTTGCCAACGAGCAGGTGATCGACGGCCGCGGTTGGCGTTCGGGCGCGCTGGTCGAGCAACGCGATCTGCCCCAATGGGCCTTCAAGATCACCGACTACTCGGAAGACTTGCTCGCCGCCCTCGATCGCCTGGACCGCTGGCCCGAGAAGGTGCGCGTCATGCAGCGCAACTGGATCGGCAAGTCGGAAGGCCTGCGCCTGCGCTGGGAGCTGGCGAACGGCCCGGCCGGTTTTGACGAGTTGGAGATTTATACCACCCGCCCGGACACGCTGTTTGGCGCCTCCTTCATGGCGATTGCGCCCGACCATCCGCTCGCCGCCAAGATGGCCGAAACGAACGCGGAGCTGGCCGCCTTCATCGCCGAAGCCAAGCGCATGGGTACGGCGGAAGAAGCGATCACCACCGCTGAAAAGAAGGGCTTCGACACCGGTCTGAAGGCGATCCACCCGCTCGATCCGTCCTGGACCGTGCCGGTGTGGGTGGCGAATTTCGTGCTCATGGAATACGGCACCGGCGCTATCTTCGGCTGCCCGGCCCACGATGAACGCGACATCGAGTTCGCCCGCAAATACGGCCTGCCGGTCCTGCCCGTGGTCGCCCCGATCGATCCGGCGGCGCGCGCCGCCGTGCTCGCCGAGATCGAAGCCGGCAAGGCCTATGTCGACGACGGCTGGATGATCAACTCCCGCTTCCTCGACGGCCTCGACACCACGACCGCCTTTGACACCGTGGCGACGCGGCTCGCCGAGAAGCGGTTGGGCGGCAAGCCGCAAGGGGTGCGTCAAACCAATTTCCGCCTGCGCGACTGGGGCATTTCGCGCCAGCGCTACTGGGGCTGTCCGATCCCGGTCATCCACTGCGACGATTGCGGCGCGGTGCCCGTGCCCGACGACCAGCTGCCCGTGCGGCTGCCCGACGACGCCACGTTCGACCGTCCGGGCAACCCGCTCGATCACCACCCGACTTGGAAGCACGTCGCCTGCCCGTCGTGCGCCAAGCCGGCGCGGCGCGAAACCGACACCATGGACACCTTCGTCGATTCGTCGTGGTATTTCGCCCGCTTCACCGACCCCTTTAACGAGACGAGCCCGACGACGCGCGCCACTGTGGATCGCTGGTTGCCGGTCGACCAGTACATCGGCGGCATCGAACACGCGATCCTGCACCTTCTCTATTCGCGCTTCTTCAGCCGCGCCATGAAGGCGACCGGGCATCTTGGCATCGATGAGCCGTTCGCCGGCCTGTTTACCCAAGGCATGGTCGTTCACGAAACCTATAAGGACGTTGACGGGAACTGGGTGTCGCCGGCCGACATCGAAATCGAGAAGATCGGCGACGAGCGTGTCGCGCGCCTGAAAGCGACCGGCGCGCCGGTCGAGATCGGCTCGATTGAGAAGATGTCGAAGTCGAAGAAAAACACTGTCGACCCGTCCGAGATCATCGCCACCTGGGGCGCCGACACCGCCCGCTGGTTCATGCTGTCGGACAGCCCGCCCGAGCGCGATGTCAACTGGACGGAGGAAGGGGCGGATGCCGCCCACCGCTTCATCCAGCGCGTTTGGCGCCTGTTGAACGAGGCGCTGCCGCTGATGGCACCGCTGGGCACCATGGCGACCGGCGACAGCGCCTTGCGCAAGGCTGCCCATCGCGCCCTGGTGGCGGTGGAAGAGGATATCGAGCGCCTCGCCTTCAATCGCGCGGTCGCCCGCATCTATGAGCTCACCAACACCGTGCAGAAGCTGATGGCCGACGCCGGCGAAGCCGCGCGCCCGACCTTCGCCGCTGACCTGCGTGAAGCCTTTGAGGTGCTCGCGCAGCTCATTGGCCCGATGATGCCGCACGTGGCGGAGACCTGCTGGTCACAGCTGGGCCATGCCAGCCTGCTGTCAGTGACACCTTGGCCGCGCGCGGACCAATCGCTGCTGATCGAATCGACCGTCACCATGCCAATCCAGATCAATGGCAAGCGGCGCGCCGAATTGACCATTGCCCGCGACGCGTCGGAAGACGATGTTAAGGCGGCCGTGTTGAAGCTGGATGCCATCGTATCCGCACTCGCCGGGCAAGCCCCCAAGAAGGTGATTGTCGTGCCGCAAAGGATCGTCAATGTCGTCGCCTGACCGTGCCGCCCGGCTGTCGCGCCGGACCTTCCTGAGCCTTGCCGGCATCGCCCTGCTTGCCGGCTGCTCCAATGTGCGTCCGCTCTACGGCACGATCGACACCACCGCGCCGGGTGCCACCCGCTCGGGCAACGAACTCAGCCGCATCGAAGTGGCGCGCATCGGCGGTGACTTGGGCTTCGAGCTGCGCCGCGAGTTGATCTTTGGCTTCCACGGCGGCGCCGAACATGAAGGCGAGGACTACTTGCTGCGCGTGACCGTGGCGACCAACAACATCCGCACCACCAACTTGCCCACCAACACGGTCTCGCCGACCCCCATGTTCGTTCAAGTGACGGCGGACTTTTCCCTGGTCGATAAAGCGACCCGCGAGGTGCTTTATACCGGCACGTCGTTCGCCAATGCGTCCTATGACCAGAACTCGCAGCAATTCGCCAACTTGCGCGCCACCCGCGACGCCCAGCAGCGCGCGGGCCGCCTGATGGCGCGCGACATCCACACCAAGATCGCCGCCTATTTCGCCACCGCCCATCAACGGCGCGGCTGACCGCCATGGTCGCGCTGAAGCCCCGTGAGGCCGAGCGCTTTGCCCAGAAGCCCGACACCGGCGTCGGCATCGTGCTGGTGTTCGGCCAAGACGACGGCCTCATTGTCGAGCTCGCCGGCAAGATCGCCCGCGCGGTCGCCGGCGGCGATGATCTCGCCCTCATTCGGCTTGACGGCGCGCAGGTGATGGCTGATCCGGGCTCGCTCGCCGACCAGGTGATGTCGATCCCGATGTTTGGCGGCCGGCGCGCCATCTGGCTCCGCGATGGCGGCACCCGCGCCTTGCAGCCCATTGTCGAACCGCTCTTGGGCAAAATCCCGCGCGACACGCTGCTCGTCATAGAGGCCGGCGATCTCAAGAAGGGCACGGGGCTGCGCAAGCTCATTGAGGAGCACGGCAGCGCCATCGCGGTGGTGTGCTATGCCGACGATGACCAAACCATCGCGGCCTTGGCGCAGGAAGAGGCGCGCGCCCACGGCCTCTCCATTGATCGCGATGCCATCATGCTGCTGGAAGGTCTGCTGGGGGGCGATCGCATGGCGACCCGGGGCGAAATCCGCAAGCTGTGTCTCTATGCGCTCAAGGCCGGCACCATCAAGGCGGACGACGTCGTGGCCGTCATTGGCGATGTGTCGGGCTTCGCCATGGACGAGCTGGTCGACGCGGTGGCGCTGGGTGATCTGCCGGCCGTCGACCGCGCGCTGCGCCGCCTCACCTCGGACGGCAGCCATCTGCCGGTCGCGCTCGGCGCGGTCGCGCGCCATTTTCAGATGCTCGCCCGCGGACGCGCCGCGGTCGACGAGGGCAAGCGCGCGGCCGAGGTGGTCGAGCGCATGGCACCGCCGATTTTCTGGAAGCGTAAGGACACTGTCGCGCGCCAGCTGACCGCATGGCCGCAGGCCCGCATTGATCGCGCGCTAGCCCGCCTTGACGCCGCCCTCTTAGCCACCCGCCGCACCCCGGCCTTGCAAGAGGCGCTGGTCAGCGAAGTGCTGCTGTCGATCGCCAGCGCGGCCCGGGCGAAATAACGGTTTCGGCGCCGAATCGACGCTTAAACAGGCTGCGAAAGCGCGGCACCCGGTTGTTCGCAAAAGGGCATGCGAAGACAAGGGCATAGCCGCGCAACACGGTTCCATCTCATCGCAATGCGCGCTCAGACCACAAACCTTAACCCTCGCGCATCAGCTTGCGGGGCTGGGTGAAGCGGCCAACAAGCCATTTCGCGAACGAATCGATCTCCCGATTGCGCTCCATCCGCGCGCGCTGTTCATAGAAACGCACATCAATCCCGCCAAGCGGATCGCGGATGATGTGATTAAGGCTACCGGGGACAAACAGGCTGTGCGGGTGCATGACGTATCTCCTGTGTGAGGCCCCCTTCCTATTCCTCTCGTAAGAAGGAATAATCCCTCAATCCAGCTGATCACTCCTGAGCGTACGTCATGAATAAGCCCGCCAGTTCCGATGAGATCGCCATTTTCGTGTCGGTGGTCGAGCGTGGCAGCTTCGCCGCGGCCGCTGAGGCCAGTGGCCTCACGCCCTCGGGCGTCTCGCGCGTCGTCACCCGGTTGGAGGATCACTTAGGCGTTCGGCTCTTGGAGCGGACGACGCGCCGGCTCAAACTCACGCCGGAAGGCGAGACGCTGTTGGCGCGTGGCCGTGAGGTGCTCGCCACCCTGGAGGCGCTGGAAACCGAGGTGTCGTCGACCCGCGGCCGGCCGCGCGGGCTTATTCGCGTGGCCACGGGCACCGCCTTCGCCCAGCACCGCCTGGCGCCTGCCTTGCCGGAGTTCCGCGCGCGCTACCCGGAAATCGATCTCGACCTGACCGTATCGGATCGCCGTGTCGACGTGATCGGCGACCAGATTGATGTGGCGATCCGCACCGGTCCGCTGGCCGATTCATCCTTGATTGCCCGCCGCATTGGCACCTCGAAGCGCATCATCGCGGCCGCGCCGGCCTATCTGGCGCGCTATGGCACACCAGAACATCCGCGCGATCTGGAGCGCCACACATGCTTGCGGATCGCGGGCGCGAGCTATTTGTCCGAATGGCCCATGCGCGTTGATGGCGTCGTTGTGCCGTGGGCGGTGCGCGGCGGCATCAGCTGCGATAGCGCGCAAACCTTGCATGAAATGGCGGTGGCGGGTTTGGGCATCGTGCGCATCGCCGGCTTCATCATGACCGAGGCGCTTGAGCGCGGCCGCCTCGTCGCCTTGCTTGAGGCCTACCACGTGCCCGAGGACGTGCCGTTCTGGGCCCTGATCCCTCCAGGTCGCCAGGACATGCCGCGGGTGCGCGCATTTGTCGATTTTGTCGCCGAGATCGCCCGTAAAAGCAGTGGGCCGCTCTGAACTCAGAGCGGCCCCATGATCAATCCGGATCCGAATCGATGCGGCTCACGCGCCTTGCAAGCGGCGGCACACCTCGTCGAGCTGTTCGAGCGTCTTATAGCGAATGCGCACCTCACCACCGGTGTCGCGATGATCGATGGTCACCAGGAGCCCCAGCGCATCCGACAGCGCCCGCTCGAGCGCTTCGGTGTCAGCATCCTTCATGCGCTTGGGGCGGCCGCCCTTGCCCGCGCCATCGGCCTTAGGCGTCTGGCTCGCCAGCGCCTCCACATCGCGCACGCTCATGCCGTCCGCGAGAATGCGCTCGGCGATCTGCTCGGGGTTCTCCGCCGTCACCAGGGCGCGCGCATGGCCAGCCGACAGGCGCCCGCTGCGCACATGGTCTTGCACCGCCGGCGGCAGCTTCAACAGGCGCAAGGTATTGGCCAAATGCGACCGGCTTTTGCCGATCACCTGCGACAGCTCGCTCTGGCTATAGGCGAACTCGGCGATCAGCTGTTCATAGCCCATCGCCTCTTCGAGCGGATTGAGATCGGCGCGCTGAACGTTCTCAATGATGGCGATCTCGAGCGCTTCCTTGTCGGAAAACTCGTTCACCAGTGCGGGGATCTCCGGCAGACCGGCAATCTGGGCCGCACGCCACCGCCGCTCACCTGCGATCAGCTCATAGACGTTGACCTCCCCGGCCACCGGACGCACCAGGATGGGCTGGATGACGCCCTTTTCCTTGATCGACGCGGCGAGCTCTTGCAGCTCGGCTTCGTCGAAGAAGCGACGCGGATTGCGCGGGTTGCGCTTGATGAACTCGATCGGCAGCCGGCGCTGCATGCGCGCGCGCTCTACCACTGTTGATTCGGGCTCCGGCATCGCCGCATCCCCCAACAGCGCCGCCAATCCCCGCCCGAGCCGCCTGCGCTCTTCCGCCATGGTCATCAATCCCCACCCTGTGAACACATCTTGTCGATCAACAAAGCCGCAACCGCCGTCACGCCGCCGTGGCGCGCAAGCGCTTCTCGCGCTGGATAATCTCCGAGGCGAGCTTCAAATAGGCCTGACTCCCCGCGCACTTGAGATCATAGAGAAGCGCCGGCTTACCGTGGGACGGCGCCTCCGATATCCGGACATTGCGCGGGATAACGGTGTCATAGACCGTCGACCCCATATGCTCGCGCACGTCGGCGACCACCTGGCCGGCCAGATTGTTGCTCGCGTCGTACATGGTCAGCACGATGCCGTGGATGGTGAGATCGCGGTTCAGCGTGTGCTTCACCTGCTCCACCGTCGACAACAGCTGCGACAAGCCCTCAAGCGCAAAGAACTCGCACTGCAGCGGCACCAGCACCGAGTGGGCCGCCGACATGGCGTTGAGCGTCAGAAGGTTCAAGGACGGCGGACAATCGACCAGCACATAGGTGATGCGCGGCGCCCCCTCGGCCGCCCGACCCGCATCGATCTCGGCCACATAGTCCTGGATCGCCCGACGCAGACGAAACGCGCGGTCAGGCGAAGCGGCGATCTCCAGCTCAACGCCCAAAAGGTCCAAGGTCGACGGTGCCACCCACAGGCGCGGCACGACGGTCTCAACCAGACTATCGCGCAACCCCGCCTCACCGACCAGAATGTCGTAGGTCGACACCGTGCGCGACTTGCGATCAATGCCAAGCCCGGTCGAGGCATTGCCCTGCGGGTCGAGGTCGACAATGAGGACCTCCTCACCAATCGCCGCCAGCGCGGTGCCCAGATTGATCGCCGTGGTCGTTTTGCCGACACCACCCTTTTGATTGGCTAACGCAAGCACGCGAGGAAGACGAGGAAGCATCATCACGCCTCATTTTCAGGGCCGATCGCCCAAGTCCAAACCCCCCCTGTCACGATTAGACCGAGGGTTTCTCCAGCGGTGTCGCGCCGCGAATTTCCAGAATCCGGCCGGCGCGATCGACCCGACTGGGATGTTCTATCAGATCGAGACCCCAAGATTGAGTAGCCAATTCGATCTCGGACACAAAATCTTGTCCCTTGTGGAAAAGCGCCACCGCGCCACCTGCCAAAAACGGCCGGGCAAGGGTGAGAAGCGAAGACAGCGGCGCGAGCGCCCGGGCAGTCACGCGGTCAAACCGCTCCCGCGCCGCGAGCTCTGGTGCGATGTCCTCAATGCGGCCCACATGCAACGTGACGGGCACACCGGTCTCCCGCGCCACCGTGCGCAAAAACGCCGCCTTGCCCGCGTTGCTCTCCACGAGATCGACCTTGGCCTCGGGATCCTCGGCGCGCAAGATCGCGGTCACCAACCCTGGAAAGCCAGCACCCGAGCCTAAATCGACCCACCGGCGGGCGTCGGGTGCCAATAGGACGACCTGGGCGGAATCGAGAATATGCCGATGCCACACATCGGGCAGGGTCGCCGGCGACACCAGGTTCTGGCTGGCTTGCCACTTCACCAACAGGTCGGCATAGACCCGCAGCCGGGCTTCGGTTTCACGTGAAACATCGAGCACCGCCCGCAACGCCTGGAGCCCCGCCTCCGCATCCGGCCGCGCCGCCCGCGCCAACTCAGACCGCTTCACGCGACACACCCCCGGCACCGGCGCGGATCTGCGCCAAGATCAAAACAAGGGCTGCCGGTGTCACCCCATCAATGCGCGCCGCCTGCCCGATCGAGACCGGCCGCGTTGCCTCGAACTTCTGCCGCATCTCATTCGACAGACCGCTCAGGCAGCCATAATCGAAGTCGTTGGGGATCCGAATCGATTCGTCGCGCTTCAGCGCTTCGACGTCTGCCTGCTGCCGATCGAGATAAACCGCATACTTGGCGTCGATCTCCACCTGCTCGGCGACCGCCGGTGCCAGCCCGCCGAGCTCGGGCCAAACAGCCGCGAGGCGGGCCAAGTCGATGTCGGGGTAGGCCAACAGGTCAAAGGCCGATCGGCGGATGCCGTCTTGATTAAGCTTCAGGCCATGGCGCACCGCCTCGTTCGGCGTCAGCGTCAAGGACCGCGTCAGCTCGGTCGCCGCCCGCAGCGCCGCCGCCTTATCGCTATAGCGCTGCCACCGCTCAGGCCCTACCAAGCCCCAGGCGCGGCCCTGCGCGGTCAGCCGCTGGTCGGCATTGTCGGCCCGCAGCGAGAGGCGGAACTCCGCCCGCGAGGTGAACATGCGATACGGCTCAGTCACCCCACGGGTGACCAGGTCATCAATCATCACCCCGAGATAGCTGTCGGTCCGGCTCAAGGTGATCCCATCCTGGCCCCCCGCACGCCGGGCCGCGTTCAGCCCCGCCACAAGGCCCTGCCCGGCCGCTTCCTCATACCCGGTGGTGCCGTTGATCTGGCCGGCCAAGAACAGCCCCGGCAGCCGGCGCGTCTCCAGCGTCGGCCACAGCTCGCGCGGATCCACGTGGTCATATTCGATCGCATAGCCCGGCTGCAGCATCACCGCGTGCTCGAGGCCCGGGATCGTCTTCAGCATCGCAAGCTGCGCATCCTCCGGCAACGAGGTGGAGATGCCATTGGGATAGACCGTGGGATCGTCGAGGCCTTCCGGCTCCAGAAAAATCTGGTGGCCGTCGCGGTCACCAAAGCGGACGATCTTGTCTTCCACCGACGGACAATAGCGCGGCCCGCGGCCCTGGATGTGGCCACCATACAGCGCCGAGCGCGCCAGGTTGTCACGGATGACCTGATGGGTCGCCGCCGTCGTGCGCGTCACGCCGCAGGCCACCTGCGGGTTTGGCAGCCGGTCGGTCAGGGTGGAGAACGGCACCGGATCGTCGTCACCCGCCTGCATCTCAAGCGACGCCCAGTCAATGGTGCGCCCGTCGAGCCGCGGCGGCGTACCGGTCTTCAACCGCCCGAGCGCGAAGCCGAGCCGCTCCAGCGTGGCCGAGAGCCCAAGGGCCGGTGCCTCGCCAACCCGGCCAGCGGGGATGCGCTGATCGCCGATGTGAATGAGGCCGCGCAAGAACGTGCCCGTGGTGATCACCACCGCGCCGCACGCCACCACCCGCCCATCACCAAGCCGGACACCGGTGATCGCTCCATCGGCAATGATCACGTCCTCGGCGCCACCCTCGATCACATCGAGGTTCGCCTGAGCACGGATCGCGGCTTGCATGGCGAGCCGATAGAGCTTGCGATCGGCTTGCGCCCGTGGTCCACGCACCGCCGGGCCCTTGCGCCGGTTGAGCAGCCGAAATTGGATGCCGCCGAGATCGGCGACCCGGCCCATGAGCCCGTCAAGCGCGTCGATCTCGCGCACCAGATGCCCCTTGCCCAGACCGCCAATGGCCGGGTTGCACGACCTCACGCCAATGGTCGCCGCCTGATGGGTCACAAGCGCCGTGGG
>CALSBD010000074.1:0-9497 GCA_943373055.1 Rhizobium sp. Q54 | reverse complement strand
CCAAGCCACGGCCGGGCGACGCCGCTGGCACGGCCACCGGCGAGCGTTTCACCGCGCCAACGGCCGCGGCGGACACGGAGGCCGCGCGCAGGGCGTTCGAGGGCCTGTCGCCGGAGGCGCGGGCCCGCATCCAAGACATGCTGGTGTGGACGGGTGATTATCAAGGCACGCTCGACGGCGCGTTTGGCCGCGGCACGCTCGCCGCGATCCAGGCCTTCGAGACCCGCGCCAAGCTGAAGGCCGACGGCATCCTCACCGACGCCGAGCAAGCCACGCTGGTGACGGCGGGCGAGCGGGCGCGCAACGAGGCGCGGTTTCGCACTGTGATCGACAAGGTCAGTGGCGCCCGGCTTGGCGTGCCGTTTGGCCGCGTGGCGCTTGATCGTGAGGGCAAGACCGGCACGGTATGGAAGTCCAAGGACGGCAAGATCGTGTTGCAGACCTTCTCGCGCGGCGCGGACGTGGCGATGGCCGACGTGTTCGCCGAGATGGCGGCCCCCTCGCCGACCCGTAAGGTGACCTATCAAGTGTTGCGCGACGGGTTCTATGTGGTGGCAGGTGAGGAAGGCACCAACCGTTTCTATTTGCGCGGCGCGCCGACCGCCAATGGCGTGCGCGGCTTCGTTTTCAGCTACGATAAGGCGCTCGGCCCGCAGCTCGATCGGGTGTCGGTCGCCATCTCCAACAGCTTCTCCGCTGACGGCGCCGCCGCCGATACGCCCGTGGCCAACACAACGCCCACGGCCCCGGCGGCCACGACGCGGCGGTTCACCGGCCTCACGATTGCGCAAGGGCGCGTGGTGACGGCGACCGCGGCGCTGGCCGGCTGTGCGAACCCACAAGTGGAGGGAAAGCCCGCCCGCGTGGCCGAAGCAGGCAAGGCGTTGACGGTGCTTGATGTGCCGGGCCTGTCGGCGTTTGTCGCCCCCATCGTGGGCGCCTATCCGCCGCCGGAGACCGAGCTGGTGGTCGTTTATGCCGGTGAGCCGGGCCGGCTGGTGATCGCGCCGGGGCCGATGGTGGGGGGAACCGACGGGCTGCCGGGGCGCGTGCTGGCCGCGCTGCAGCCCGAGGCGGCCGGTGGCGCGGTGTTTGACCGCGCCGGACGGCTGATTGGCCTGGTGGCAGAAGGCCCCGGCAACGCGCGGCAGGTGGCGGGCCTGGTGCCCGCGCGGGCGGCGACCTTGGCGCCGGTGCCAGGCACGCCGGGTGGCGGCTCCACCACGCGCCTGTCCGCGGGGGCCCTGGCGGCAGCGGCGCGGCCCATGATTGTGTCGATCGGCTGTGGCGGGTGAGATGACCGCGAGAGGGTTCGCCTAGCGGCGCTAAGGGACCGGCCAAGGCGCCGTCAGGCCGCAGCATCCGTAATTGCGCTTAGCGCTCTCGTCTTGGTCATGCATGTATAATCGTGGCAGTGTCCCTCCCGGTCGTTTGCGGGGGGCCGCAAGACCAACCTTTTCAAGGTCCTACACCGATGAACATGCTTCCGAGCTTCCCTCTCCTGTCTCGTTCCGTCCGCCTGGCCGGCTTGCGCCGTGCCGTCGCGGTCGCGGTGGCTGCGGCTTTCCTCGCACCGGTGGGCGCCAGCCTTGCCGTCGCGGAAAACGTCACCTTTATCATGAAGAACAGCCACCAGTTCCGCGTTCAGGTCGAGCTTTACAGCCAGACCCGCAACCATGTGTGGCCGGGCAATAACAAGGTCTATATCCTCGACGACAGCGAAACGAAGCGCATTCCGCTCGCGTGCGAAGAGGGTGAGCAGATCTGCTACGGCGCCTGGGTGGATGGCGACGCGTCGACCTACTGGGGCGTCGGCCCGAACAACAAGGAGCAGTGCGAAGATTGCTGCTACATCTGCCAGGGCGGCAACACCGAGACCATCAATCTCGTTGAGTGATCTTATGGGGACATGAGCCGCGATCCGAACTGGCGACAGCGTCGGATCGCGTCTTCAATCACGTCAGCACCCCAGTTTTCGTCTAAATTTGAATGTGTTCACACGGGGCCACGTCCTGCTTTTGTTTCTATTCAGCCCGTTGTTCTTCCGCGAATAACCGGCGTCCGCGTTGGCGCGGGTTGCTCTACCGCGTGGCCCGCATGTCGGCAGCGATTTCGCGGAGTTTCTTTGAACCGAACTCCGTGAGCACGGCAATGACCTTTCGGCGTGGGCCATCCGCGATCCACTGTTGATCATATACCACCAGATCCCCTGCGAGACCGGGGCCACTTGTGCCCTCTTCAATGGCAGAGCGAAACGGTCGGCTCGCGGTAATGCCGATGGTGACACCCGGATTGGCACCATCGGTTCCCGTGATCAACAGCCGAAGTACGAGTGGCAATGTGATGCCGGCAGCTGTCTTGAGCGTGGTTTCGTCTGTTAGGTCATCAGGCTTCACATCAACGCCCGTGTAAGCGATGCCGGTGTGGACCGCTTTCAGGTTCGATCCGTCGAAGGCCGCGACGGCTGCCTGGCTGAGCTTGCCGCACATATCTTGTGAATAGTCGCGCGGCTTGGCAGCGCGGCAGTAGACGATCACGCCGTCAACCCCTTTGAGCACCGCAACCCAATCGGGGGCTGGCCCTTGCGCAACCGCAGAGCCCATCCAAAAAATCACAAGGCCAACACTGCCGGCCACAATGCGCGTCCACGCCCCCATCTTCGCCCCCTCTTGGCTGATATGACTGACGCTGAGCCTAACCCGCTTCTCGGGCGTGTAAATCCGGCCGATCGTGCCACGAGCGCCAAGCCTTTGGCGATCGCAGCGTTGTCGACGTTTATTCGGTTCCATACGACGGCCTTGCCGCCGTTTCTTGAGAGCGTGCCGCAGATTGGTCGCAGGGCAACGCATTCAAGAAAGTGGTTCAGAAGCCGGGTGGCGCGTTGATCCAATAGAAAACGTCGCGACGGGCGCAGTTGATTTTCACTAAAGAGATGACCCAAGCGGTAGCACGCAAATGCTACAGTATGTCCCGGTCCTTGGCGAAAATTTCCGGTGTTTAAAATCACTTGTCTGTCAATCATCATTTAAGGATGCGCGCTGGTGCGACCTAGATTTTTGATTGGCGATCGGTCATGCTCCAAAAATGACCAATAACACCGCTATACCGCTTCGAAATGAGGAACGCGAACGCCTTGATGCCGCTCGCGAATGGCTTAAAGGCCACTACATCAAAGATCCAGATGAGAGCTACGCTTCGGTGGACAGCAAATTGACACTTATCGATATCATCCTCCGTAGTGGTTGGTTAGAACCCACCCAGACATGGGAGCTGCAGGCCCTCGGGATCGCTTTTGGCGACGCTCTTGTTCAGAAACTGAAGCTTGAATGGGTCACGGTCCAAGACGAATATGGCAGTGACCCAGCATTGAATTGGCCTGGGACGTCGGTATACTGCTATCCCATGACGTCAATTTCCAAACGCGTAGAACAGGGCGTGGACATCAATGTCCGCGAGCTATTTGACCTTGCATGCACTCAGCTCAATGACATTGCACTCTCAGAAGAATAAGGCTTAATTAAATTTCTAGAGTTTGCGACAGAATTTCTTGATATCTGCGATTATCGTTGAGCCACTTAGTAGGGCTTTATATTCGACATCGAACTCGTATCAACACTGGTATCACAATTTATTTGTTTACTAACACCATAAGATAGTAGTGTATTAACGTATTTTTTCATTGATTTACTTAAAATAATGAAATTTTTTACTTATTTTATTGCTCGGCTTTGCGACATGCTTGACCGACCTTGAGAGCGGCCATTCGATCGATGACTGTTGAAAGTTGACCGCAACTGTGCAACACTTTGAGAGTGAGATGTGAAAGGCACAAAAAATGCTGATGTTCTATAGAGTTATTCTACTCCTATACTTTGTAGCAATTGGCGCAACAGGCGCCCACGCTAGAGATTGTTGGTCTCTTACGAATACACCTGATTGGCAGCACATTAGTACGGCTATATCGCAGAATAAAATCTGTAAATTGTTGCCTTTTGGACCAAACCGCACAACAAAATTAGAAACAACAAAATTTGACATATGTTCAGCTGATCGGGGGTTTGCCGCAGAAACAGTAATTCAAGTCACTTGTGCGTCCAGCGATGGCGCTGCCATTAGATCATCTTTTTCGAATACAATACAAATTAGCGCTGACATTGAAGTGGGGGCATGTAAAATTGGAAATCTCCAGATTAAAATTGCAAATGAGGACTCCAATTACAAATTTAACTTAAATGAGGTTGACGTCGTCTTTGAAAAATGGGCTCAATTTGAACTTAACCGATTGTGCGGCAAACCATAGGAAATGGAACAGCTATGAGACCTGATACTCTTCGAAAAACATGGATCACTCTTGCAACATTTTGCTTTGTTATTATGTTTAACTTCTATGGATATACACAAAAATCTGATGTCAGCCTGATAATTAAATTGCCGATCGAATTAGCATTTGAAAAGGAATTGTCTCGCGAAGCTTATGCTGTTTACGGGTTACGCTTTTTTTGCCTAGTATTTTGGTTGATACCTTATCTAGCTCTCAAGCACGCAAATCAGTCGGCCAATTCGTTCATGGATGCTTTTCCATTTCGCCTCCTTGACGTGGACCCAAATAGTGACTCTGGTCGTACAATACAACGTGTGGCTTTCTTTGTATTTATCGTTCTTCCGTTTCTTTCGGCTATCCATATGTGGACAATTGTCTGGAATATGAAAGTTTGTACGAATATTTCCAAACAAACGTCTCAGTGTGGCGGCATATGGTCAAGATCGTTGAACGCTGGACCTTGGGATCACAGTTATGTAATTCATGCCGGGGGCGCAACTTACGACCCCGTAGTCGAACCTACGATTGCTATACTATTGATGTGTTTTTGTATTTTTTTGGTTTGTCGTATGATTTTTGAGATGATTAAAGCGAGATCACGAGGAATTACGAAATCTAATGCTTAATTGACGTGAGCACATCGATAAAACTTAAGCATATATGTGTTTTAGTTAATTTTTGATCGTTACAGCTTATTGGATTATTTTAAAATCGGGGAGTAGTCGAGAAGTTTGACAGCGTATCTTAAAGCCATTTTGATTTTTTGTTCTTTATTGATTTTGTATTTTTCTCATCCGCCTAGAAAAATAGTGAATTATCTTTCGTTATGTTGCAATTTATAGTATGTCGATAGGCAATACATTCCGTCCTGACTACTCAACGCAATGCAGTGGCTCGAATTCGTTGCGTTTCACTTACGCAAGGGCCGGTTCATCCCTTTGAGGGGCACAGCTCGTCGCTCCGGTTCACATCCATCAACCCGTTTGTACAACCTCTTGATGCTTTCGCATTTCATTGTACCTTTGTGTGGGAGATTAAGGGGTAGCCGGTGTCCTTACGGTTTGCGACGGTTGTCTTGTTTTGCGTCATCGCCCTGTCGGGGGCGGTCGGGGGCGCGCTTGCGCAGTCGACACCGCTGATCAGGGACGTCCAACAGGCGCTTAGCGCGCTCGGGTATGACATTGGTGCGATCGACGGACGGTGGGGGCCCCGGTCCAGACGAGCACTCATCAAGTACCAGCAAGCGAATGGATTGCCCCCAACGGGCGAGCTGGATCCCGCCACCATCCGCAGCCTTCTTCCTACCGCGCCTGCAGCTCCCTCTCCTTCAACCGGGCCGGGCGGAGCCATGGATGCCCAAAACAGGCCGGCCTCCCCGCCACCGGACCGCCCCAGCCCTATTGACCGCACCCTGGCGGAAACGGTCATCCT
Source organism: Rhizobium sp. Q54 (assembly GCA_943373055.1). Taxonomy (GTDB): domain Bacteria; phylum Pseudomonadota; class Alphaproteobacteria; order Rhizobiales; family Ancalomicrobiaceae; genus CALSBD01. The sequence goes on along the minus strand of CALSBD010000074.1, from coordinate 3,745 downwards.
TTATCGCCTTAGCCATCTTGAGGTCGGTGGCTGTCGTGCTGCTGATCTCGACCCGACGAAGACGGAGGCACGATTTCGGCGACAGGCGGGGGATCGGCAAACGGAGCTAAGGCGCCTTCTTGAGGCTGCCGCTACGCGCGAGGAGACAGGAAACGCGACCATTGATGCGCTCTACAAATCCAAGACGTGCGCCGAGTGGCGTGACATTGGCCGTGTGTTTGGGCTCACACGCGATGTTCAGCCAAGCCAGTCGTCAACGGTCGTGCCGGCATCGCCTCCGCCCCAGCCAACCTCAAACTCGCCGTCGCCGACGTCGGAACCTGCTGTCCGACCCCTCTCATCTGAGACAACCGGCGCTACTCCTCGACCTTCGACGGACACGGGCGGCACTGCCCTGTGGGGCGGTGTTATCGTCGCCCTTTTGATTGCTGGTTATGTGTTGCGGCGTCGACGGACAGCGACGTCATCTCCGCTGACGGTGATGGCCCCTCCCGCCTCGAAGATCGCCGCCCCGCCCACCGGACTGCAACCGCCCGCACTCCCTCAAAGCGACCTCAGCAAATTGTACGAAGCCCATAAGTCTCGGCTTCGCGATGTGCTTGGACCGGATCAGGTTCCGCCAAGTTCCGGACTTACAGGCGATCGCATTGCCATCGGGTCGTTTACGCCAACGGTCGAGCTGCAACCAACGCAGCCTCAATCGACGGCGCCATCACAGACGCCCGTCAAGACGACAATCTGGCCTCTCAAACCTGCGACATCAGGCGCTGGTCGATGGGTGACGGCCGGCGAAAGCGTGGTGGTGGGATCGCGCACGATCAAGGGCGGCTTGATTTATCTCGGCGACCGATTGCCCCGCCAAGATAACCCGCAGGAGAACGAAAACTGCCTGATCGACCCATCCCTCCCCGTGGCGACCCGGGGCGATCTGGTCGGTCAGTTCGTCGACTACTTTCCGTCCTATGCGGCCATCACGCCGTCGTCGCGAAAAGCCTATCTCGACTGGCTGGATAGCCCACGGTCCGATCCGTCGACCTATATTGGCTATGTGTTTTTGTACTTCTACGGCCTCGAACGACGGCTCATGCTTGAGGGGGCCATTGATGATCGCCACACTGTTCTGGCGGAGGTTCGCCGGCTGATTGCTGTTTACGGCGAGCACCAAAGCTTTCGCCGTTATGCAACCGCGCTTTTGGAAGCCGACGCCATCCGCACGCGCGGCGCGGCCACCGAACCTGACCTTGTTTTTGAGGCGAGCGGCTACGAAGTGCCGCTGGCGGTGCGGATCGCGTTGGGCCTGCGTGCCAGAGAAAGCCGCCCGCTCGATCCCGACATGCTCTTGTCGCTCGTGATGTCCCACCCGGATACGCGCCTGCGCACCGCAGCTCGGCGCGCGTTCACTGAGTTGAAGGCCCTTTTTCACATCAAGGCTAATGAGCGTTTTCCAAACGGCATACGGCACACGACTGTGCCTTCAAACCTTTGGACACCGGCTATCTATGTCGCGTCAACCCGGCATTTTACGGCACCTATCCTTCTACCGGTGATCAAAATTCCAAACGTGGCGGCCGATCCAATCCTCCTCGAGGCCGGACGCGCCCTCCTTGATGAGTGCATCGACCTTCTTGACCCCTACAGCCGCGAACTCGGCCGCGCGCCTGGTCTTGCCCCGTCGCTTGGCGCCCTGGCAAAGCTGCCTCTGGCAATCCGCGCGGCGTGCAGTGCCGAGGTCGCGGCCGACGCACTTAACACCTTGCGCAGCCTATCCGACTCGGGTGAACCGCAACGCGTCGACGAGATCGCCGCGCGCCTTGGGTTGCCGGATCGGGCAAGTGTTAATCGCACGCGATTGAGGGACTGGTCGGCCATCCTGGCGGCCCACGGGTACGGCTGGACCTATGATCCGGGCTTTGCGCTGAAATCGGCCAAGGGAGACGATCTCGCCGTCGTGTTTGCGCTTGAGGCCCCGACGGACGAACTGCCGGAGGCCCGCACCGCGTATCGGATCAGCCAGCTCGCATTGGCGGTCGCGGCAGCGGTCGCCGGTGCGGACGGCAGCGTATCGGCGGAAGAGGAAGCGGGGTTACGGACACAAGCGGAACAATCGGTCCTCCCCGCCAACGAAACGCGCCGCCTAACAGCCGAAGCCAAGGTGTATGCACGCAACCCGGCTTCGCTTGCAGACCTGCGGGCGCGTCTGCGGGACGCTCTGGTCGCGGAGCGGGCTCAAATCGGCGAGGCGGTGATCGCAGCTGCGACGGCCGATGGAAAACTCGATTCACGTGAGGTGGCTGCCGTTGAAAAGATTTTCGTGGTGCTCGGGCTCGAAAAATCCAGTCTCTACGCGCGCCTGCACGGCGGTCTTGCGCCCACACCTAGCCCTAATCCCCTTGAAGCGCCGGCTTCTGCCCGACCAGGTCACACGCTCACAGGCGGACAGACACTCGATCGCAATCGGCTTGAGGCCATTCGGCGGGAAACGTCTGGGACGACATCGATTCTGACGAAAATCTTCCAAGACGATGCGCCGGCAGAGCCAGATCCGCCCGCGCCTCTTGAGCCCGCGCCTGACAATGACCAAGACGGGCTCGATGGTCGCCACCGCGCGCTGATCGCAGACCTCATCGAGCGGGAGCAATGGACCCGCGCCGAGTTCGAGGCACTCGTGCGACGGGCCGGCCTGATGCCCGGCGCCGCACGACAAGCCCTCAATAACTGGTCCATCGATCACCTAGACGACCTCCTATTGGAAGGCGAAGACCCGATTTCCATCAACCGGGACATCCTGCCCGAAAGCCTCATGAGAGTGACCGCATGACGAAGCCGACCATCAAGTCCAGGGACCGCGAAACGATCCTCAATGCGCTCAGGGCTGGCGTCGTGCCGCGCATTGGGCTTCAGCACATCCAAGTGGGCCGGCAGCGCGAGATCGAGGCGATGGTCAAAGACATCGACCGTGTCGCCGACGGCGGCGCGGCGATGCGGTTCGTCATCGGCGAGTATGGCGCGGGCAAAACGTTCTTCCTGTTCCTCGTCCGACAAATCGCTCTGCAAAAGAAGCTTGTGGTTGCCCAGGCCGATTTGGGACCGGATCGACGAATCCATGCGACCGGCGGCCAGGCGCGTAGCCTCTACGCTGAACTGGCCAAGAGCCTAGCGACTCGAACATCTCCGGATGGGAATGCCCTCAAGTCCATTCTGGAGAGCTTCGTCCAGCGCGCCACCGAGACAGCCCGCGCCACCAATAAGACGGTTGAAGCATGCATCCACGACGGACTTGGCGATCTGCGCGACATGGTCTCGGGATACGACTTTGCGACTGTCGTCACAGCCTACGCCTGCGGCTATGAAGAGGGCAACGAAGCCCTCCAGGAGGCGGCGCTGCGATGGATTCGCGGCGAATACTCAACCAAAACAGAGGCCCGACACGATCTGGGCGTTCGCACCATTATCGATGATGCGGCCTTCTACGACGCGCTGCGGCTCATCGCGCGGTTCACCCGCATTGCTGGGTTTGGCGGCCTGATCGTCTGTCTTGATGAGCTCGTGAACCTCTACAAGCTTCAAAGCGCGCAAGCCCGCAAGCAGAACTATGAGCAGATCCTGCGCATCTTAAACGACGTGCTCCAAGGGACGACCGAAGGTCTGGGCCTCGTCCTGGGCGGAACACCTGAGTTCCTCTACGATACGCGTCGTGGGCTGTATTCATACGAGGCCTTGCAGTCACGGCTTGCTGGCAACAGCT
>CALSBD010000073.1:0-9505 GCA_943373055.1 Rhizobium sp. Q54 | reverse complement strand
ATTGAATTATTTCTTATACGATATTATCGTCTATTATAATTTTTAGTCGTTGTTTTATTTATATGAGGGAAAGAAATTTCTAATATTTAGCAGGAAGAAATAACCCCTTCCGATTTCGTATATAAACAGTACTTCTAAAATTATACATCGGTTTTCCGTCCTAGTCTAAAATGAAAAAAATCAAAATCATGAGCAGCGTATGCCAGCCAAAATAAGGACTATGTTAGTCTTATATTTTGAATTGCTTGTAGGACAAAAATTTTGATTAATCTGTTCGATAAACTTAACAAGCGAAAGCCGCTGGCAAAAGGTATAGATGATGCGCCACAGGGCGCGGTCATCTTGCTACTGGATAGCCCGCCGGCGCCTCGGCTTCGGAGGGCAATGTCATGGGCCGCACCCAGCGAAGCGATTGCAGTTTGAAGGTGGGGTCGAGGGCTTGGAGGTCGGTCCAGAAACCGGGGAAGTGGGCCGCGCCGTAGGTGATGTAGATTTTGCTGTCGGTCGATTTCGCCACGAAGTTCGCCAGCGCGCGGTTGCGGAAGGCGAGGATGATGGGCCGCATGATCGGGTCCTCGCCGCCCAGGGCGCCCGATATGGTCATTCCCATCACACCGCGACAGACAATGCCGACCAGTCGCTTTTGGTCCTTGGTGGCCCGGCTCATGGCGGACAGGATGGCGAGCGTGCTGTCGTCCTCTTCCGACGGCGGTTTGGCGCGCGCGGCGGTGAAGGCCTGGGCGAACGCCGCATCCTCGCGCATCAGGCGGTCGAACTCGGTCTTCATGTCGAGGTAACTGACGTCCGCGGTGACGTGGCGGCTGGGATGGATCGCCTTGTCGGCCATCAGCGGCTCGAAATAGGTGAGCTGGAAGGTGAGCCCGCAGCTATCGGCGAGGGCCGTGTAGCCGCCGCTCAAGTCCTTCTTGGTGCCGCGCAGCGTCTCGTTAAACCAGGTGGTCAGGTCCGGCCGATCCGCGACGGGCTGCACACCCTCATAAAACAGCGTGTAGCCCTCGGTGAGTGCCTTCTCCAAATCGAACACGACGGACTTATAAAACTCCTCGGAGGCGACGTGCTGCATGCCTTGGAAGACGACGGTCTTTTGCCCGTTGGTGAGGGTGGCGAGCGGCAAGGCGGTGGGGCCCGCCGTGACCCAGTAGGCCATGTAGTAAATCGGCAGCGCCGCGATGCCGACGGCGGCCATCACCCCGCCAACCGCATGGACAATCGCGGCCCGCGGCGTGGAAAACCCCGGCTTTGAGCGGCTGATCAGCCAGCGGGGCAGGAAGGTCACGGCGCCAATCACGAGGCCCGCGCCCACGACAAGCGCGATCATCCACCACGGCAGCACCGCCACGACCGCCAGACCCAGGAGGGCGAACAACGCCAGCACCACCCAGAAGACCGCGCCCGCTTGTAGCTTGATGCGCTCGCCCATGGTGACCATCGTTTCGCCCCGTCCTTGACCGCACACACCCGCAGGTTCCTTTGCGGTATCGTCGGAACAGACGGGCCGAGGCGCAAGCTAGGGTAACCCCGGCTTTGGCCGTGGGCGAACCCCGCATCAGGTGGGATCTGGGTGGGTGAGCGAGCGGATCAGCTCACCGGTTCTGCCAGGACGCACAAGACGTCACGGCTGGCGCTCAATGCCACGCGCGGCGGCACGGCCTCGTGGCAACGGGGCGTGACGAACCGGCAGCGCGGCGCGAAGCTGCAGGCGGTGGGCGGCTCGTGCAACGCGGGCGGCGCGCCGGGGATCGCTTCCAGCCGCATGCCCTTTTGCGCGCCGTGGAGGTTCGCGGCCAAGAGGCCCTTGGTGTAGGGGTGACGCGCCTCGCGGATGATGTCGCGCACGCTGCCGGTCTCGACGAATTTGCCCGCATACATTACCGCCAGCCGGTCGGACACCTCCACCGCGGCACCAATGTCGTGGGTGACGAAGATGACGCTCATGCCGAGCTCGCGCTGCAGCTCGCGCAACAATAAGAGGATCTGGATCTGTACCGTAGCGTCGAGCGCCGTGGTCGGTTCGTCGGCCAGCAACAGCTTGGGCCGGCACGCTAGGGCGAGCGCGATCATGGCGCGCTGGCGCATGCCGCCCGACATCTCATGGGGATAGGCATCCAGCCGCCGGGCGGCGGAGGGGATGCGCACGCGCTCCAACATTTCGAGCGCGCGGGCCCGCGCGTCGGTCTTGGAGACGCCCTCGTGGCGCACGACGGTCTCCACGATCTGTTGGCCAATGGTGTAGACCGGATCGAGCGCCAGCGCGGGGTCTTGAAAGATCATCGACGCCACGACACCGCGATAGTCGGCGAGCGCTTGCCTCGACAGGGCAACGACGTCTTGGCCGGCCACGTTGATCGTGCCGCCGATCGCCGTGCGCTTCTCCGGCAGGAGGCGCAACAGGGTCTTCAAGGTGACGCTCTTGCCCGATCCCGATTCACCCAGAATGCCGAGCACCTCGCCGGGTGCGAGATCAAACGATACGCCGTTGACCGCGTGAACGTTCGGCTTACCTTGAAAGGTGACGGTGAGGTCGCGCACGCGCACCAAGGGGGCCTCACTCATGCGAACTCTCCCACGCGGCTGTGGCCGGAGCCGGCGGTGCCAATGTGACAGGCGGCCAAATGGGCGGTGCCGCGCACGGTGGGCACCGGGGCCTTGTCGCTGCACACCGGCTCGGCGAAGCGGCAGCGGGTGTGAAAGCGGCATCCGGACGGCGGATTGATCGGATTTGGTGGATCGCCCGCCAGCGGCGGCGTCTCAGTTCGATGTTCGGGGTCCATGGACGGCATCGCCGACAACAGCGCCTTGGTGTAGGGGTGGCGCGGGTTGGCATAGACCTCGTCGACCGGGCCGATCTCCACACACTCGCCCAGATACATCACCATCACGCGGTCGGAGATGTAGCGCACCACGTTGAGATCGTGGCTGATGAACAAGAAGGTGAGATTGAACTCCGCCTTGAGATCGCACAAAAGATTGAGCACCTGCGCCTCGACCGATTTGTCGAGCGCCGACACCGCCTCGTCGAGGATCAAGACGCGTGGCTTGAAGGCGAGCGCGCGGGCGATGTTGACGCGCTGGCGCTGGCCTCCGGACAGCTCATGGGGGTAGCGACCGGCAAAGCGGGCCGGATCAAGCCCCACCTTGGTGAGGAGTGTGTAGGCCAGCGCTTCCGCCTCGGTGCGCCCCATGCCGTGCACCATCGGGCCGAAGGCGATGATGTCGCGCACGATCATGCGAGGGTTGAGCGAGGCGAAGCTGTCCTGGAACACCATCTGGACATGCTGGCGATAGTCCTTGAGCGAGAGGCTTTCGCCCACGGCCTTGCCTTCATAGAGGATAGCGCCTTCATCGCGGGTGATGAGATCGACAATCAGCCGCGCGGTGGTGGACTTGCCGCAGCCTGATTCACCGACGATGCCCAAGGTCTCGCCGGGCAGCACATCGAAGTTGATGCCGTCGACCGCGCGGACGACCGACTTCTCACTGTTGAAAAACCCCTTGCCGCTGACCTTGAAGTGCTTGCGCAGGCCTTGGATCGACAGGATAGGCTGAGGCTTCATCATCGGCTCAATCCTTCACGTCGAGCGCGGAGCGCAAGCCGTCCGACAACAGGTTGAACGCGATCGAGGTGATGAAGATGAGCAGCCCGGGCAGCGCGGCGACCCAGGGCTGGACATAGATCGCCGTGCGCAAGGTGTTGAGCATGAGGCCCCATTCGGGCTCGGGCGGGCGCACGCCCAGACCCAGGAACGACAGGCCGGACGCCAGGATCATCGACACGGAGATGAGGCTGGTGGCGTAGACGAAGATCGGGCCGATCACATTGCCGAGCACCTGCGTACGCACGATGGTGAAGGCGCCCGCGCCCGATGCCCGCGCAGCCTCGACATAATCGAGCTTGCGCACGCCCGTCGTCACGCTCTCCGCGATGCGCGCGATTGGCGGGATGAACACCACGGTGAGCGACAACAGGCCGTTGGTAATACCGGCCCCCATGGCGCCGGACAGGGCGATCGCGAGCAGGACGGAGGGGAAGGCGTAGAACACGTCGATGATGCGCATCACCACCATGTTGAACTTGCCGCCAATGTAGCCCGCCGCGATGCCGATGACGGAGCCGATGAAGAAGGCGATGAACACGGGGATCACGCCCATGAGGAGCGACAGGCGCGCGCCATAAATGAGGCGGGAGAGCATATCGCGGCCAAGCTCGTCGGAGCCGAGCGGGAAGCCGGGCGTGCCGATCGGCCGCAAGCGGCTCAGCATGGCGCCGGTGGTGGGGTCCTTGGGCGCGATGAAGGGGGCGAAGATCGCCATCAACACGATCGCGAGGACGACAAGCCCGGCCGCGATGGCGAGCTTCTCGCGGCGAAAGCGGCGCCACACATGGGCCCAATAGCCCGGGGAGCGTTCGAAGGCGAGGGTGGCTGTGCTCATCTCACGACCTCTGAATGCGCGGATCAATCGCCGACTGGATCAGGTCAACCGCCAGGTTGAGCACCACGAAGAACATCGCCAGCACCAGGATGGTGCCTTGAAGCAGCGGCAGATCGCGCTGGAAGATGGCGTTGCCGAGCAGAAAGCCGGTGCCGGGCCAGGAGAACACCGTCTCAATGAGGATCGAGCCGCCGAGCAAATAGCCAAACTGCAGGCCCATGACGGCCAGGGCGGTGGGGGCGGCGTTCTTGACCACGTGGCGGAACACGCCGACGTCCAACAGGCCCTTGGCGCGCAGGCCGCCGACATACTCTTGCGACAGGATATCGGCGACCAGCGCGCGGATGGTGCGCGCGACGATGCCCATGGGGATCACGCTCATGGTGATCGCCGGCAGCACCACGTGGCTGAGGTGCGCCCAGTCCCACACCCACTCCGACGAGCCGCCCGGCCCTGCGCCGGTGGCCGGCAGCCAGCCCAATTGGGCGGAGAAGATGATGACGAGCACCATGCCGAGCCAATAGTGCGGCACCGACACGCCGATGACGGACAGGAGCGAAGCGAAGCGATCAATGAAGGAGTTGCGATAGTAACCGGCGACAAAGCCGAACAACGCGCCGAATGCGAAGCCGATCAAGGTGGCGAACGCAGCCAGCACTAAGGTATTGCCGATCGCCTTATATAGTTCGGATGACACGCTACGGCCGGTGGCAATCGAAGTGCCCAGATCACCTTGCAGCGCGCGGCCGAACCAGCGCAGAAACTGCTCCCAATACGGCCGGTCAAAGCCATAGACGGCCATGAGCTGCATTTTGAGGTCTTGCGAGGCGTCCGGGGGCAACACCGACACCAGCGGATCGCCGGGCGCGATATGCACGAGCGCGAAGCACACCAGCGCCACGCCGAACATGGTTGGCAAGGTGAAGACGACACGCCGGATCAGATAAAGAAACATGAAACGGCCAATCCTTCGCAAAACCGCGGGTCTACCGATGGGGCGGCGGTGGCCGATCCGACAGGCGCCGGATCGGCCGGATCGTCAGCTCATGGTCACCGGGGTGAGGTCCTGGTACCAGTTTTGCGCTTGGGTGAAGCCGGTGACGCGGGGTGCCAGCGCGCGTGGGGCGACGTCGTGGGCGACGAACAAGAACAGCGCGTCGTTGACGTACTTCTCGTGCACCTTCTGGATCGCGGCGAGCTGGGCGGCGGGATCGAAGGTGGCCCGGATGGCGGCAATGCCGGCGTCCATCTCGGGATCGGAATAGTAGCCCCAGTTGGTGCCGCGCGGCGCGACGAGGTTGCTGTCGAGGTGGCGGATCAGCGCGGTGAACGGGTCCTGGCTGAAGTAGGAGCTGTTGGTGGAGTGCGCCCCGCGCGAGGAGGGGTCCTTGGCGCCCGCGCGCCAGGAGGAGACGAGCGCGTTCCACTCCATCACTTCGAATTCGACCTTGATGCCGATCTCGCCGAGGTTTTGCTGGATCAGCTCATTCATCGCCAAGGGCTGCATCTGGCCGGAGCCGGAGAGCGAGATGATCGCCTTCACCGACACCGGGTTTGCCTTGCTGTAGCCGGCCTCGGCCATCAGCTTGGTGGCAGCGGCGATGTCGGTGTTGACGTCAAAGGTCGGCTTGCCAAACCACGGCGAGGTGGGCGGCACCATGCCCTTGGCCGGACGCATCATGCCGCCGAGCAGCTCCACCATGCCGACGCGGTCGACGGCGAGGTTGGCGGCCTTGCGGATGCGGATGTCGTTCCACGGGCTCCCCTCCAAGCGGGAGAAGTGCCAGGTCCAATTGTGCGGATAGACATTCTGCGTGATCTGCATGCCGCGCGAGCGCAGCTGCGGGATCGCGTCGGGGGCGGGCGCCTCGATCCAATCGACTTGTCCCGACAGCAAGGCCGAGGTACGCGCCGCCGGATCGGGCAGCGGCAACAGCACGAGGCGATCAAGCTTGGGCCGGCGCTCGGCGTTCCAATAAGTCGCGTTGGGCACCAGTTCGGCGCGCTCGCGCGGGGTGTATTTGTCGAGCTTCCACGGGCCGGTGCCTGAAGGCGACTTGAGGAAATTGTCCCAGCTCTTGCCGACCGCTTCCCACTGCGCGGGCGAGGACATCACGATCCAGGCGATCTCGAAGGGGAACAGCGCGTTGGGCGCATTGGTGATGAACTCCACCGTCATCGGGTCGACGATGCGATAGGACTTGACCGAGGGGATGCGCCCGCGCCCTTGCGCGGCCTGGCGCTGGTCGAACTGGGGGGCATCCTGCTTGAGGATCTTGTCGAAGTTCCACACCACCGCGTCGGCATTGAAGGCGGAGCCGTCGTGGAAGCGCACATCGGGACGCAGCTTGAACAGCCACTTGGTGGGGTCTGCTGCGTCAACGGTCCATTCGGTGGCAAGCCCCGCAACAAGCCCACCGGGCTGATCGGCGCGCCGCGTGTCCCAATTGATGAGCGCGTCAAACAGCGTGTAGCCGATGAAGCGCATGCCCTCGGCGCCCTGGTCGGTCTGGCCATTGGGCAAGGGAATGTCGGCGGCGGTCATGGCGACGCGCAGCACCTTGCTGCCTTGCGCTTGAACGGACGAGAGATCGAAGCCAGCCAGGGCCGCGGCCCCCGCGGAGCCCAGAAGGAGAGTGCGGCGAGAGATCATCATCGGGGATGTCCTTAAGGCGTGAGCGCACCGGCAATCGGCGGTCGGGCGGGCCGGAACAAGGGGGGTTTTGGCCCCTGACAACAGGTGTACGCCGCGCGCGGCTGGCTCGTTGCCAGGGCCAGCGCGCGGCGCACAGGTGGGTTTACTGGATCGACATCGGGGCGATGTCGATGAACCAGCTCTTGGGCTGTACGACGCCGGTGACCTTCGGGCTCATCGCGCGCGGGCCCACGTCATGGGCGATCCACACGAACGGCGCTTCCTCGACGATGCGCTTGTGCAGGTTGGCCAGCGCCGCATCGCGCTCGGCGCCGTCGAACGACGAGCGCGCCTTGGCGATCAGGCCGTCGAACTCGTCATTGCCGAAATAGCCCCAGTTGTTGGAGACCGGCGGGAAGGCCTTGGTGGAGGTGAAGCGCACCATGGCGAAGAACGGGTCCATGGCGGCAAACGACACGTTGATGGCGTTGGCGCCGCGGGCGCTTTCGTCCTTGGCGCCCTTGCGCCAGTTGGTGAACAGCGTGTTCCACTCAATGACATCGAGCTCGACGTCGAAGTAGCAGGCCTTCAGGCTTTGCTGCACGTATTCGTTCATCGGGATCGGCTGCATCTGGCCCGATCCGGACGCCGAAATTTGCACCTTCACCTTCAGCGGCTTGTCAGCGGAGTGACCGGCTTCGGTCATCAGCTTCTTGGCGGCGTCGGGATCATATTTGATGTCGAATGTGGGGTTGCCCCACCACGGGTGGCCCGGGGTGACGGTGCCCTTCGGCTCGCCCATCATGCCGCCGAGCAGTTCCTTGAGCTCGCCGCGGTTGATGCACAGGTTGGCGGCGTGGCGCACGCGCTTATCAAGCCAGGGCGAACCTTCCACGAAGGAGAGCTGCCAGGGCCACACGTGGGGCTGCGGGTTGGAATAGATGGTGAAGCCGCGCGACTTGATCTGCGGCATCACGTCGGGCGAGGGCGCCTCGATCCAGTCCACCTGGCCCGACAACAACGCCGCGGTACGCGCGTTGGCTTCGGGGATCGGCACCAGCACGACACGGTCGATCTTGGGAACGCGCTTGGGGTCCCAGTAGGCCTTGTTGGCGACCATCTCGAAGCGCTCGCGCGGCACGAGGCGGGTGCCCTTGAACGGGCCGGTGCCCGAGGGCTCGCCGGCGAACGCGAGCCAGGCTTGCTTGGCGCGCTCGGCCGGGTCGGTGACCGTCGCCGGCACCGCAGCCAGCTTCGCGGCCCAATGGGTCGGCGACGCCATGAACAAGTTGGTGAGGTTGATCGGCAGGAAGCTGTCGGGCTCGGAGGTGGTCAATTCCACGGTCAGATCGTCGATCTTGCGCGCGGTCCGCAAGGTGGGCATGCGCGACGCCGTCACACCGACCTGGTCGGCGGCGAAGTGCGGCGCTTCCTTGTCGAGCACCTTGCGCACGTTCCACACCACGGCATCCGCATTGAATGGGGAGCCGTCATGGAATGTGACGCCCGGACGCAGCTTGAACGTCCACTTGGTCTTGTCGGTGGCGTCAACCGCCCACTCGGTGGCCAGGCCCGGCATCAGCACGGACGGCTTGTCGGTCGACGACAGGTCCCAGGCGGTCAGGCCGTCATACATGGGAATGCCGGTGAACCGGTTGCCCTCGAAGCCCTGGTCAGGCTGGCCGTGGGTGCGCGGAATGTCGGCCGCGGTCATGCCGATGCGCAACACCTTCTCTTGCGCCGAGGCGAAGCCGGTGAGGGCGGTAAACGCGAGGCCTGCGATCAATCCCTTGCTGAGGAACCCAATCTTCATACCGTCCATCCTTCTTGCGCCAAGGTCACTTATCGTGACGTGCTTTGGTGGTCTGTTGACCTGACTGACAATCGGCAAGAAGCATGCCAAGACATCCCCTTGCGCGAGGGTTACAAGGGATGGTGGGTTATTCCCCTATGCCGCTCGAATCCGCTGGTGGTGAGAGCGGGTGAAAGCAGTGGCCGTTCGGTATCTGCCTAAAATTTATACAAGCCGCCTTAGGAAGCACCACCTTCGACGAACAGGACCTGCCGCATGCGCTTGCTGGCCATCAATCCCAACACCACCGAGGCCGTCACCGAGAAGGTGGTGCGGGTCGGCCAAGCACTCGCGCCTGCCGGGGTGGAGATCATCGGCGCGACCGGCCGGTTTGGCGCGCGCTACATCTCCTCGCGCGCGGCGGCGGCGATCGCGGGCCACGCGACCCTTGATGCCTATGCGGCGCATGGAGAGGGTGTCGATGGCGTGCTTTTGGCGTGTTTTGGCGATCCGGGGCTGTTTGCGCTGCGCGAACTTGCCAGCTGCCCGGTGCTTGGCCTTGCGGAGGCCTCCTGTCAGGCGGCGGCGGCGGGCGGGCGGCGGTTTTCCATCATCACCGGCGGCGA
>CALSBD010000072.1:0-9526 GCA_943373055.1 Rhizobium sp. Q54 | reverse complement strand
AGCCAAAGCGCGGCTTGAGGCCGAGGTCGCCGCAACGCTTGCCCATCGCCAAGCGGCCGAGGCGCTGGCCGCCGAACGCGCCGCTGCGATCGACGCGCTTGTGGCGCGCCACGCGGACGCGCTGGCCGCGGAACGCGCGGCGCACGAGGCCGTTCGCGCCGATCTGGACAGCTGGCGCACGCAAGCCACGACCCTGGCGGCGGCGCTCGGCGATGCCGAGGCGCGCGTGCGGGCCGCCCGCAAAGTGATCACCCAGCGCGACCAGGCCCTGACCGCGCAGCGCGCCGCCCTGGCGACCGCGAAACAGCGCATCGCTGAGTTGGAGACCGCGCGCCAGGCCGACAGGGACGCCCACGACGCCCTGTCGTGCCGGCTTGAAAAGGCTCTTGAGGAGCGCGACGCCGGGATCGCGGACCAGGGCCGGCTCTCCAACACGATCGGCCAGCTGGAGGCCGCGCTCACCGCCGCGCACACGGCGCTGGATCAGCGCACGGCCGAGCACGCCGAGGCGGACCGCGCCGCCCAATTGGCCTTGCGAGCGGCCCGCGATGCCCAAATCACGCTGGATGCGCGCGTGGTCGCGCTCGAAGCGGCCTTGCAGAACCGGACACAAGAGCTGGACGCTGCCCGCGTAGAGATCGCCGACGGGCGTTTGCAACGAGAGCACCTCCTGTCCGCTGTCGCGGGTTTGGAATCGGACCGCATCGCGCTTGAAAGGACGTTTGCCGCCGAGCGACGCCAAGCCCATGACAGGGAGGTCGCCGCCGTTGCCGCAGCCCGCGCGGCTGCCGAGGAGCTGTCGGCTGCTATTTCTACCGCGCATACCGAGCGCACCCGCCACGTCGCCGCTGAAGCCACGCTCAAGACCCAGATCGCACGCGTGCGCGCCGAGCTCCGCGCTGCCCAGCGCGATCTGGCCGCGCGCCGCGCGCAGATCGACCAGCTCACCGACGACCTCGCGACTGCTCACCTCACGATCGCGGCCCTGACGCCCAAGCCGATCGAAGACCCGTTTGCTGGGACAGGCCGTGCGAGCGTGGAGATCGATCTCCTGCGCCGGCGGGACACGACTGACCGCGATTCCGAGGCCGACTGATAGCGGGCAGTGTGTCGCGAACAGCCGATGCCAAGGCAGGTGCGGGTTGATTGATGGACGCGCACGCGATACCAAGACGCTTGCAACCAAAGGGCTTACCTGATCGAGGTCGCGCCCTATATGCGTTGTTTCGCATCTTTCTAGGGTATGTCCCGCGCATAGTCCTTCCTCAGACTGCCGCCATCATCACCGGAGACTTGTCAGCATGTGTGGATGTGTCGGCGTCATCGACTTGACCGGTCGGCTCGGAGCTGACCGCATGGCCGCCGTGGTGCGCGCGATGGCCGATCTTCAGCACCATCGCGGGCCCGATGATGGCGGCGTGTGGGTCGCGCCGGACGGTCGCGCCGCGCTCGGCCATCGCCGGTTGGCGATCATTGACCTGAGCCCCGAAGGCCGCCAGCCCATGCAGGCGCCCGGGTGTCGCTCGGTGGTTGTTTACAATGGCGAGATTTATAACTTCGCCCGCCTTCGCCACCGGCTTGAAGCGCGCGGCTGTCAGTTTGTCAGCCGGTGCGACACCGAGATCCTGCCGCATCTGTTCGACACCTTGGACCCGGCGGGCTTGGCGAGCTTGGAGGGGATGTTCGCGTTTGGTCTGTGGCGCGATGATCTGCGCCGGCTCCTGTTGGCGCGCGACGGGTTCGGCGAAAAGCCGCTTTACGTGTACGAGGACGACGACGTCTTCGCCTTTTCGTCCGAGATCCAGTCGTTTTACGCCCTGCCGTCGTTCGAACCTGCGATCGACCGCGATGCGCTGGCCGACTATATGATGCTGGGATATTTGCCCGGGCCGGCCACGATCTATCGCCGTGTCCGCATGGTGATGCCCGGTCACTATGAGGTGGTGGACTTCGCCGGCGATCGCCCGCGCTTGGTCGACCGGGCCGCGTTCTTCCGCTTCGAGGCGCACGAGAACCCCGCGCTCGCCGGCCTAGACCGCGCGGCTATTGAGGCAACGCTCACCGATCACCTCATCGACGCGGTCGAGCGACGGCTCGTGTCCGACGTGCCGCTGGGCGCGTTCCTCTCCGGCGGCGTCGATAGCGCGTTGATCGCGGCCATCGTCCGCCGCGAGCTTGGCCGCGAGCTGGATACGTTCTCCATGGGCTTCACCGGCAGCGCCGAGAGCGAGCACGAGGCGGCCCGCGACATCGCAAGCCATCTGGGCACCCGTCATCACGAGCGCATGGTGGCGCCCGAGGGCTTGGCCGACATGGCGCTGATCGCCGCCGCGCTCGATCAGCCCAATGGCGATTCGTCGTGCTTGCCCACTTACCTCTTGAGCGCCTTTGCCCGCGAGAGTGTGACGGTGTGCTTGTCGGGCGATGGGGGCGACGAGTTGTTCGGCGGCTACGGCCGCTATCGCGACACGCTCAATGATTGGGCCGAGCCGGAGCGCATTCGCGCCCATATCGGCATCGATCCCGACACCGCCACACCGGCCGACGTTTACATGTCGTTGCGCTGGCATATCTGGCTGCCGCCCGATGCCGACCGCCTGCTCGGCGGGCTGCCGGCCCCGGCTAAGGCGCGCGTCAACGCGTGGCGCGCGAACCTCAATGACGATCGCCACCCGCTGCTTCATCGCATGCGCACGCTGGACACCGCGCTTTATATGCCTGGCTCCGTGCTCGCCAAGGTCGACCGCATGAGCATGCGTCATGCGTTGGAAGTGCGCTGCCCGATGCTCGATCGCAGCTTTGCAAGCCTCGCCATGGGGCTTTGGGCCGATGATTGCTGGCAGCGGCCAACCACCACCAAGGCGATCTTGAAGTCGATTGCCTCGCGTTATTTGCCGGCCGACTGGATGCATCGCCCCAAGAAGGGCTTCGGTTTGCCCTCGTCCGCCTGGTCGATGGGCCCGATCATGACGGCCTGTCGCGAGCGGCTATTGGCACCCAATGGCCAGCTGCTGAGCCACCTCGACCGCGCCGCGCTCACCGACACGGTGGAGCGGCAGTCACGGCCAGGCCAGTTCTGCATCTATCAGATGTGGCCGCTCCTCATCCTGGAGCATTGGCTCGCCGCCCAACCCGCCAAGCGCGCCGCCGCGCGTGCCCTCACGCAAAAAGAGGCCGCCTGATGCCGTCGTCCCTGCCCACGTCCTCCACCCTCAACGTCGGCCCCGCCCAGTGGGACCTTGATCTCGCGCGCGGCACGCGGCGGTTCGATGTCACGCTGTGGGATGCCTACTTGGCGACCCACCGCTCGCATCCCCAGTTTGAGGCGGGGCTCACCTGGAAGCAAAAGTCGATGCTTGCCATCGAATCGCTTCTGTTGATGCGCGCCTTCGCGCTGGAATCGCCGGGCGCGATCTTGGAGATCGGCGCCTATATCGGCGGCGGCACCCTAGCGCTTGCCGATGGCGCGCGCGCGGCGGGCGGCAAGCCGATTGTTACGATCGAGGTGGGCGGGTCGCATGATCATCCCACCATGCCCAGCCGCGACATCGTCGCCGATTGGCGCGCGACGCTTTCAAGCTTTGGCTATATCAACGACGTGCATCTCATCATTGGCTGGGGCAACTCCCCCGACGTCGCGACCAAGACGCTGGATTATCTTGGCGATCGCAAGATTGGGCTGGTGGTGATCGATGCCAACGGCATGCCGTGGGACAACATTTACTTCTTCCGGGACGCCTTGACCAAAGATTGCTTGTTCGTCTTCGACGATTACTGCAATCTCAACAACACTGCCGACAACGTCAAATTCGCCTCCACCCGCGAGAGCGTGGACTCCGGCGTCGCGGCAGGCGCCCTGGAGCGCTATGGCGTGGCGCAATGGGGCACATGGTTTGGTCGGCGCGGGCCCGCCTTCCTCGATTTTATCACGGGCGCCCGGCTGGCCGAGCGGCGGCGACAGGGGTGGCCGACGTAATGACCACCCTCGACAAGATCGCGGCCCCATCTGGAGACGTGGCAACCCGCCATGAGGGTCCGGCTGTCGATTGCGCCGCGCTGGATCACGCTCTCGCCAACGGCCGACTGAGCTTTGATGCGGATCTGGCATCGCGCTACGCGGCGGCGATGAACGCGCATGCTGAAGCACCAACCCTCACCGCGCTGAAGGCCCGCTCCATGCTCGCGGTCGAGAGCCTCCTGATGATCCGGGCCTTCGCCCTGGCGGCCCCTGGGATGGTGGTGGAGGTCGGGGCCTATTGGGGCGGGGCGACCGTGGCTGCCGCGCTGGGGCTCAAGGCCGCGGGTCGTGGACACGTCGTCGCCGTTGATCGTGGCGGTGCTTATCCCACCCATCCGCAGCTGCCGACGGCCGATATTCACGCCGACTGGCAGCGCACCGTGGACGCGTTCGGCGTGGCTGATTGGGCAACCTTGATCAAGGGCAACCTTGATCACGCGGCCATTCGTCAGCGTCTGCGCGAAGCGTGCGGTGACACACCCATCCGCCTCGTCATCGTCGACGCCGATGGCTATGTGTTTGCGCACCTGAGCGCCGTGCTCGACAGGCTGGCCCCCGACTGCCTCATCGTGATCGATGACTATATCGCGCACGATGCCGCTGGCGGATCACAAGCGCCCAAGATGTCGCGCACGCGCCAGATTATGGATCGGGCCTTGGAGCGCGGCGCCGTTGAGACCTATGCGGTCCTGCCGTGGTGCACCTGGTTTGGCCGCGCCACGCCGTATTTCAAGGCCGTGGCGCCTGCGCTGGCCGAGACCGAAATCGCCGAGCGCACCGCATTTTTGATGGCGCGTGACGGCAATCTGGACAACCGCCACCCGCCCGGTGGCTTTCAACCACTGTATTGAGACCGCCCCGATGAGCCCATGGCCGCAAGGATCTCGCCCATGACCCAGGACACGCTGCGCTTCGGGTTCGGTCGCAACTGGGCCGAATTCGTCGATAAGCACCTCAGTGACAAAGTCATTGAAGCGTCCATGGCGCACCTGCGGCAGGTGTTGAAGCGCGACACGCTCAATGGCTTGCGCATCCTCGACATTGGGTGCGGCTCGGGCGTCCATTCGCTCGCCATGATGCGGCTGGGCGCCGATGAAGTGGTCGCCTTTGATTATGACGCCGACAGCGTCGTCACCGCCGAGCGGGTGCGCGCCTGGGCCGGCATCAATACCGGCTGGCGGATTGAGCAGGGCTCGGTCCTCGATCAAGCCTATCTGGAGCGTTTGGGGACGTTTGACCTTGTCTATTCCTGGGGCGTCCTTCACCACACCGGCGACATGTGGCGTGCCGTCAAGCTCGCCGCCACCCGCGTGGCGCCGGGCGGCGAGTTCTACATCGCGCTCTATTCGGCCGACACCTATGTCGATCCCAGCCCCGAGGAGTGGATGCGCATCAAGAAGGCCTATAACGCGGCCTCGCCCATGCGCAAAAAGCTCATGGAGCTGCACCACCAGCTCGTCCATATCGTTCTGCCCCAGCTCAAAGCCGGCCGGTCGGTGCTGCAAGCCATTCGCGACTATGGCTCGCGCGGCATGAGCATCTGGACCGATACCAAGGACTGGCTGGGTGGCTGGCCGATGGAGTTCGCCCGCCTCGCCGAAACCCGTGACCGGGTCGCCAAGGACGCGGGGTTGGAGATGGTGCATGTGCTCAATGGCGAGGGCTGCACGGAGTATGTTTTTGCCGATCCAACCAAGAACGCCCACTGGGCCGGCGTCAATGCGCGTCGTCAGCTCATTGGCCTGAGCGGGCCGTACCTCCATTCGGGCGGCTACGGCTTTATGGCCAAGCTGCCGGAGCTTGCCGATCGCTCCGACGATGGCGCCCATCCCAAGCGGTCCACCTTGATGCTCTACGAGGACGGCAAACCCTTGGGCCTCGCCCACGCCATCCACGACGTTATCCGCAATCGCGGCCAAGGCCGGTTTTCGCACTGGCAAGATTGGCTGGTGTTTTCCGCCTCCGATAACACCGACCCCAACCTCAATGGTCACACGTACACCTATTGCGTGGACTACTGACCATGTTTCGACGCTTGATCCGGCGCTGGAGACCCATGGAACCGATTAACTTGCTGCCCCTTGATGGTTCGCCCGCGGCAATCGAGCGAGCGGCCGACCACGCGATGATGATCGGCACCTCTTATCTCGCCAAGGTCGCGGATTGGGTGAAGCGGCCCGTTGCGGAGCTTGAGGTGCTTGAGTTGGGCCCGGGCCCGGATTTCGGCGCGGTGCTGATGCTCGCCGCCTTTGGCGCCCGCGTGGCCGTCGCCGACCGCTGGCTGACGCCGTGGCAAGACCAGCATCACGGCCTGCTCTATCGAACGCTCGCGGATCGGATCGAGGCCCGGTATCCCACCGCTGATGTGGCGCCTTTGCGCAAGCTGGTTGCCGCTAAGGCCTACCAGCCGGACATCATCAAGCTTTATCCCGATGCCGAGCAGCTTGAGGGCGCCGCCGAGGCGGCCTTCGATCTCGTCTTGTCCAATGCGGTGTTCGAGCATGTCCGCGATCACCAAGCCGCTGCGGCGCGCGCCTATCTCGTCACCAAGCCAGGCTGCCTCAACGTTCACCAGGTCGATTTCCGCGACCACCGTGATTTCAGCCGACCCTTGGAGTTCCTGTTGTTGAGCGCTGCGGAAATCGAGGCCTTCATGCGGGAAACCGACACTCATCAAGGCAATCCGCGACGGGCGTCGGAGTATCAGGCGGCCTTCGAGGCGGTTGGTTTCGAGGTGCTCAGCGCCTGGGTCACGGAGCGCACCGAGGAGACCTATTTGGCTGATTTCCGACGCCGGCTCGCCGCCAAGCCCGACGCCGCTTATCGAAACGCGACGATCGAGGACCTGAGCATAGGCGGCATCACGTATGTGCTGCGCAAGCCCGCCACCCCCACCGCCCGCTGAGAGATCCCACCATGGCCCGTGACCGCTACTGGGAAATCGCCTGGGATCTGTTTCCCCAGTCCGGCGCCGTGCAGGTGTTGCCCAAGCCCGGCTTCGTTGAGCCCGCTCATTTCGCGGCGGTGCCCAGGTCCATCGACGGCCACGACTGGCCGCCTAAGGTGATTGAACTGTTCAGCCGGCCGGTGACGGTCGACCCAGCGGTGCGGGCGCAGCGCTTCCCCAAGACCGTTCACTGCGTCGGCAGCCTCAACGCGGGCGGTGCGGAACGGCAATTGGTCAATTACCTCCTGGAGATGGCCAAGCGCGGCCACCGTGACCAGACCTTGTTGACCGTCTATCCGCTGGAAGGCGCGGGCGGCCACTATGGCAGCCTGTTGCGCGGCGCCGACGTGGCCCTGAGGCTCAACAACAGCCCGATCCGCGAGGAGGGGGTTGAGCTCATGCGCGCCAATTTCGAGATCGTCCAGGCGATCAAGGCAATCCCGTTTTCCTTCAATGCCTGGGTGATGGACCTGTGGGTCGAGCTGGCGTTGGAGCGGCCGACCGTGGCGCACTTCTGGCTTGATCATCCGGCCATCTGGGGCGGCGTCGCCGCGGTGCTCGCCGGTGTTCCCGGTGTCGTTTTGTCAGGGCGCAACGTGCATCCGGGCAATTTCCCCTATTTGCATTCCGACTACATGCGCCCCTGGTATCGCTGGCTCGCCGCCTGCCCGCAGGTGCGCCTTCTCAACAATTCTCACCCGGGCGCCGATAGTTATGCCGAATGGCTGGGCATCGACCGCTCCACGATTGATGTCGTGCTCAATGGCGTCAACCTCGAGCATCTGGTGCCTGCCACCGCCGCCGAGCGCGCCGCGATCCGCGCTGACCTGGCCATCCCGCCCGACGCGCCCGTGGTCGTCGGCGCCTTCCGCCTGTCGGAGGAAAAGCGGCCCGAACTGTTTGTCGAAACCGTCGCCAAGGCGCGCGCGGTCCACCCTGGCCTTCATGCCATCCTGATGGGCGAGGGGCCCTTTGATGCGGCTGTCGACGCCAAGGTCGGCGAACTTGGCCTTACCGGTGTGTTCCATCGGGTGGGCCGTCGCTCGGACCTGCCCAAGGTGATGACGGCCGCCGACGTGTTCTTGCACACCGCCTTCTGGGAAGGCACGCCCAATGTGGTGCTGGAGGCGCAGCAGCTGCACATGCCCGTGGTCGCCACCGACGCCGGCGGGTCGCGTGATGCGATCCACCATGGCGTCACCGGGTATCGGGTGCCCAAGGACAACACGACTGAGCTGGCCGAGCGCCTGATTGAGCTTCTCAGCGACCTGCCCGCCTGGAAGGCCCGCGCCGTGGCGGGCTCGGCGTTCGTGCGCGAGCGGTTTGGCATCGAGCGCATGGCCGACGAGACCTTGGCGATCCAGCTCAAAAGCCTCACCTCGCCGATCGGGGCGGCCGCGCCGCAAGGCTCGTGGCTGTGGCGCTGGTTCGATCGCATTGCCCGCCCGTGAGCGGGTCCCATCCAGTCGGCCAGCGACGCGGGCTTACACCGCGTAGCCAAGGGCGGCCAGACCGAGCGGGCGGCGCGCATCGAGCCGCCGGTTGCTGGCCGCGAAGCGATCGCGCACCCGGGCGACCATCGCCTCGCTCATCCGGCTCGTGAGCGGCGTCTGCGCGGACTCACCTGGCAACAAAAGCCCGCCCTCGCTATTGGCCCGCACCCCGCGCAAGTGCCGCGCGGCCGCCTCCGCGTCGATTTCCAATACCGCCGCCAACTGGCGCACATAGGTGTCAAAGTCACGATCGAGTGTTTCATAGGTCAAGACATGCACGTGATCGGCGCCAAACACGTCCTCGTAGTCGGCAATGACGCCGTCATAGTCGATGAGACCGAGGATATTTTTTGAGGGAAACATAAACTGAAAATGCATCCACTCATCGGCGCTGAGTGGGAATGGACAGGGCTCATCAACATACTTGTTGAGGAAGAGATATTGCCCATAGCCGCCATGCCAGCGGTAAAACGACGTCAATAGCGCCGTCTGTTCGCGCAGCACCACGAGGATGTGCGCGTGCGGCGCGACGGCGCCAAGCCGGCGCGCGATCAGGCCCGGGTCCGTCGCCCATGGGTGCAGGAAGTTTTCATATGACAACACCGTGGGCCGATCACCCGCCAGCACCTGCCAGTCGCGCAAGACGTCAGTCAGCGGCCCGCGCGCCTCGATAAAGTCACGCTCATAGCCGGTCACCAAGGTCTCAATGAGCCCATGCAGCCGCTCATCGGCGTAGCGGTGGCTGGGGATATATTTGCCTAAGTAATGGACGAGCCCGGAGCCTTCATAGAGCCCGACCTGAAGGGTCGTGGTCGCCGTCTTTGGGTAGCCGACATGCACGATGAAGCGGGGCGCGGTGGCCATCACGACACCTCGGCGGGAGCTGTGGCGATGTGATAGCTCGCCTTGAGGTCCACGAGGCACTGCGACAGCGCGTAGTCGCCCCGCACGGAAAAATGCCGCACATCGACCCGCCGGTCAAAATGCCCCTCGGTTTGAAACGAGCGAGCCCCCACCGAGATAAAGAAGTCGCCAACCCCCAGGTTCATCGTCAGGTCGACGATCACC
>CALSBD010000071.1:0-9542 GCA_943373055.1 Rhizobium sp. Q54 | reverse complement strand
CGGGTCCTCGTGCCAATAGGTGTCGAATTCGGCGAGCCGCTCGGCGAGCTTCTTGGCCATCGGCAAGCTCCACAGCGAGTGGAATTCGACCATGATGTCCATCTTGTCGCCCACCGCGCGGCGGATCTTGGCGAACGGCTCAAGCGCCGTTTTCAGTTCAGCGGGCGTGATATCGAGCCCGTACGAGCGCTCGGCGGGAATATCGAACGGCCAGATCTTCATGCCCGTGATGCCCTGCTCGAGAAGCGAGTGGGCCAGCTCATCGGCGCGGTGAAGGAACGCTTCCAGGTCCTCATACGGGCCACCGACGGCCCCCAGGTGCCAATTGGCGACCGACTGGGCGCGCGCGTCGCGGATGTATTTATAGCCCGCGCAGGTGTTGTAGGCGCGGATCGTCTCACGGGACCGGCCGCCGAGCGCATCGACCACTGGCAAGCCGATCGATTGGGCGAAAATATCCCACAAAGCAAGGTCAACGGCGGAGTTGCCGCGGGTTTCCACGCCGGCGGAGCGCCAGCCGAGATAGTTCGACAGATCGCGGCCAATTGCCTCGATGTGGCGGGGGTCGCGGCCGATCAGCTTGGGCGCCACCGTCTCGTGCAAATAGGCCTCGACCGCCTTGGCGCCCATGAAGGTTTCACCCAGACCGATGAGGCCCTCATCCGTGTGGACGCGGACCCAGACGAGGTTGGCGAATTCCTCCAGGCGGAGGGTTTCGAGGGCGGTGATTTTCATCGGAGGTTTCCAGCAGATGGGCCGGGAAGACGGGTCGAGGGACGGCGGCCGGGGCACCGGGACGCGCCGTGACGCGTCCCGGATCAGCGCTCTAAGTCGCTGTTATCGCGTGATGTTTACCCAATAACCGGTTTGCGCTTATTGGGATCACGGTTCAGTTGCCGCGCATCTTGGCGAGGTCGGCCATCATGCGCTCAACGGTGGCCGCGCCGATGGTGGCGGAGGCACGCTCATAGACGGGCTTGACCGCGTCACGCAGGCGCTTCTGCTCGGCCTCGGAGAAGGTGATGATGGTCATCCCCTTTTCCTTGAGCGCGGCGAGCGACTTGTCGGACAGCGCGCGCGAGACCTTGCGCTGCTCGGCTTGGCCCTCGACCGCGCAATCGCGCAGCGCCTTTTGCTCGTCGGCGGAGAGGCCGTCGAACAGCTGCTTGGAATACAGCACCAGGAACGGCGTGTAGGCGTGGTTGGTGATGGAGAGATACTTCTGCACCTCATGGAACTTCGAGGTGTCGATGGTGACGAACGGGTTTTCCTGGCCGTCGATCGCCTTGGTCTCCAGCGCCGCGAACACCTCTTGGAACGCCATCGGCACGGCATTGGTGCCCAGCGTCTTGAAGGTGTCGAGGAACACGTTGTTCTGCATCACGCGCAGCTTGATGCCTTGGAAGTCCTCAAGCTTTTCCACCGGCTTGCGCGAGTTGGTCAGGTTGCGGAAGCCGTTTTCCCAGTAGGCGAGGTTGACGAGGCCGACGGCGGGCAGCTTGTCGGACATGTACTTGCCGAACTCACCGTCGAGGATCTTGTCGGCCTCGGCGGAGTTGGCGAACAGGAACGGCAGGTCGAACACGCCCAGATCCGGCAGGATGCCCACGAGCGGCGAGGACGAGGTGATCACCATTTCCTGGGTGCCCGAGCGCAGTGCTTGGGTCGCCTGCAGGTCGCCGCCGAGCGCGCCGCCCCAGAACGCCTGCAGCTTCATCTTGCCGCCGGACTTGGTGGCCAAGCACTCGGTCATCTTGGCAACGCCGTTGCCGACCGGGTGTTCTTTATTGACGCCGTTGGAGACGCGGATGGTGCGGTCGGCGAACTGCGCGAGCGCGGACGTCGACATGAGGGCAAGCGCGCTGAGCGCGAGCAAGGTCTTCTTGAACATCGATCTTCCTCCCATAATGGCGGGGCGTTGGCGCCCCCTTAACCTCCCAGCAGAAGCTGGAAGAATCTCGACAGGGTCTCCCCCCAGGTGTCTTCGGTGAGCCGGCCGGAGAACAACCGGAACGGCGCGATCACCAAGGGGGGCCACAGGATCAACAGCGTGAGCACCGCAAGCTGCGACAGCAAGAATGGGTTCACGCCCTTGATGACATCGGTCATCGACACCCGCGCCACGCCGGCGACCACGTTGAGCACGATGCCGACGGGGGGTGTTATGAGGCCGATCGCGTTGTTCATGATGAACAACACACCGAAGTAAATCGGGTCGATGCCGGCTTCCTTGACGATCGGCATCAACACCGGGGTGAGGATCAACACGGTCGGCGTGAAGTCGAGCGCGGTGCCCACCACCACGACCAGCGCCATCATGATGATCATCAACAGGAGCTTATTGTCGGCGAACGGGCCGAGCAGCTCGCCGATCTCGCCGGGGATATTGGCGGCGGTGATCAGCCACGACGAGATGAGCGCAGCGGCGACCAGGAACATGATCACCGCGGTCATCTTCGCCGCGTTGAGGAACACGGTGTAGAGCATCGAGAGCTTGAGCTCGCGATAAATGAACATGCCGACAATGAGGGCGTAGACCGTGGCGACCACGGCGGCCTCGGTGGGCGTAGCGAAGCCGAAGCGAATCGACCCCAGAATGAAAATCGGCATGGCAAGCGCGAACGCGCCGTCGCGGGTGGCCTTCAATCGCTCCGCCCAGGTCGCCTTGGGCATCGGCTTGACGTTTTCATCGCGCGCGACCCACCACCAGGCGATCATCAGCGCGACACCCATCAACAGGCCGGGGAACAGGCCGGCGATGAACAGCTGCGGGATCGAGACATTGGCGGCGACGCCGAAAACGACGAAGCCGATCGAAGGCGGAATGACCGGGGCAATGATGCCGCCCGACGCGATCAGGCCGGCCGCGCGCGGCACCTTGTAGCCGGCTTCGCGCATCATCGGGATCAGGATGGCGGCAAGTGCGGCGGTATCGGCGGCGGCGGAGCCCGACAACGAGGCCATGATGACGGCGGCGATGATCGCCACATAGCCGAGGCCCCCATGGCGGTGACCCACGAGGGAGAGCGCGAAATTGACGATGCGGCGCGACAGGCCGCCCGCGTTCATCAGTTCGCCAGCGAGGAGGAAGAACGGAATCGCAAGCAGGATGAAGCTGTCGGCGCCATCGAGCATCTTTTGGGCAATGACCTGGGCGTCGAAGGCGGGATAAATGCCCGACATCACCATGTAGCCCATCAGGGCGACGCCGCACACCATCAAGGCGAACGCGCACGGCATGCCCAGCGCCATGGCGCCGATGAGCGAGGTGAGGAAGACAAGAACGGTCATTCGAACCGCCCTCCCCCGGTCTCGCTGAGGCCCGCGAAGTCATTGAGCTCTTGGGGACCTAAGCGGCCGGTCAACGCGCGGGCAAGCCGCAGCGCGACCATGAGGCCAATGCCGATGGCGGTGAAAAAGCCGACGCCGAACACCCACAGCATGTTGATGCCCGATACCGGCGCCACGTTGGACGCATTCACCGCCGCTTGCCGGTAGGTGCCCCAGAAGAACAGGATCGAGCAGGCAAGGATCAGAATATCCGACAGCACCATGCACACGAGGCGGCCACGCGGACCCAAGGCCCGCACGAGCGCGTCCACGCCCAAATGCGCGCCCTCGCGCATGACGACAACCGCGCCGATGAAGGTGAGCCACACGAAAAAGAACCGGCTCATCTCCTCGGAGATCAAAATGCCGCCGGGCAGCGGCGAGGGGATGCCAAGCGACTGCAACGCATCGCTGATCCAGCGCAGTGTCACGTTGCCGAACACCATCATCAGCATGGCCGCCAATAGCACGACCATCAGGACCTCGCAGGCACGGAAAAACACCCGCTCCACCCCAGGCAAGCCTAGCAAGGGGAGTTTGGGGCGAGGATCGCCATTCATGCCGCATGCCCTCCCAAGTGAACCCCACTGCCGCGCACCAGATCGCCAGGCCGCAAGGAAATGTCGATATCGGCGCGGGCGGACTCGATGAGGTGCTTGAGCCGCGCCTCGGCGGCGACCGGATCGCGCGCGGCGATGGCATCGCGCACCGCGCGGTGAAACGGCAGCGACGCCGCAGCCCGCTCCACCGACGTGACGGAAAAGTGGAACGACACCCTCAGAATCGCTTCCACAAGGGGGCGCAGCGCGACCAGGAAAGGATTGTGCGCGGCGATCAAGATGGCGCCGTGAAACGCGAGGTCGCCGTCAAGCCACGACTTGTCGTCGCCCTGGGCGGTTTCCAGGCCGCGCGCCATGCGGGCGAGCGCTTCGTCAAGGGCGGCGATGTCGGCGGGGGTCGCGCGGGCGGCGGCAAGGCTGGCGGCCATCGGCTCCAGCGCGAGGCGCAGTTCAATGACGTCAGCGATGAACGCGGCGTCGACGCCGGCCGCAAGCCGCCAACCGATCACGTCGGGATCAAACAGGTTCCAACGATCGACCGGCTGCACGCGCGTGCCCACGCGAGGGCCCGATGTGACGAGCCCCTTGGCAATCAAGGTCTTGACCGCTTCCCGGACGACCGTGCGCGACACGCCCAGACGCTCGCAGATCTCCGGCTCCGTCGGCAAGGCCGAGCCGGACGTCTGCGCTCCTCCCACGATCCATCCGGCTATCGCGTCGACCGCGTCCCGGTGGTTTGTTCTTTTCATGGCCGACAGCATCAATCGTATGATGATTGGCTGTCAAGGGGCGTTTTTGATTTGGCCTCAGTCGCCGGCAGCGGCCTTCGCCGCTTTGGCTTTCGCTCCGCTAACACCGATCGAACCCTGCGGGTCCGCTCGGCACGCTGCGCGCGGCGCCGGTCGGCGCCGGGGAGCGGCTGGTGGTTTCTTATTTGGGGCTATGCGAGGCGTTTCCACATGATGGTGGTGGAGTCGAGCCGATCGGAAAAATTATCGCGGCAGAAATCGGGGATGGTGCCGGTGGTCTCGAAGCCGAGGGATTGGTAAAGGCGCTCGGCGGGGTCGCCGGTGCGGGTATCGAGGGTGAGCATGGTCAAGGCGCGCTCGCGGGCCTCGGTGAACAGCGCGTCCATCAGGCGGCGGGCGAGGCCCAGGCGGCGGTGGTCGGGGTGGACGAGCATCTTGCGCACATCGCCCTTGTGGCGCTGATTGGGCATGCCGTCGTGATCAAGGATGACCGTGCCGACCAGGCGACCGGCGCGCTCGGCGACAAAGAGGGTCTGGCCGCCGGCGTCGAGCGCGGGTAGCACCTTGCGCTCCCAAAAGGCCCGCGCCTCGGCAATCGAATAAGGCAGGATGAAGCCGACACTGCCACCAGCATGCACGCAGCCGTGCAGGATATCGGCGAGCTCATCGAGCCGCGCGCGCGCTTCGGCGGGGTCGGTGGAGCGGATAAGGGCGGCGGGCTCGGTCATGGGTCACACCAGAAACAGGAGATAAGTGGCGCCGGTGTCGGCGGGGGTCTCGAACCGGCTGTCGCCGTGTAGCTGATAGCGCAGCACATCGCCGGCCTGGAGGTTGTGGGCGGCGCCTTCCACGGTCACGGTCAGTCGGCCCGCCAGCATCACGAGATGATGCTCCAGTCCCGGGCGGGGTGGGCGGTCATAGGCAATGGTTTGACCCGGCGCGAGGGTCGCCTCGATCGCCTCGCCCTTGAGCGCAGGGCTTGGCGGCGAGACGATCCGGCGGGTGAAGCCGGCGGTCGGATCCACCCACACCTCTTGGGCGGCGGCCGGCACGAGCGGCGGGAACGTGTCTTCCACCTGACCCATCAAGCGCGACAAGGTGAGACCATGGGCCGCGCACAGCCGATTGAGCACACTCGCCGTGCCGCTCACCTCACCGGTCTCTAACCGCGAGAGGGTTGCCCGGCTGACGCCGGACAGCTCAGCCAACCGATCCAGCGACCACCCCCGCTCCTGCCGCAACGCCCGCAGCCGCGCGGCGAGACGGAGGTCAAAGGGAGAGAAAGTTTCGTTCATATGCGGGATGATTTCTCGAATACGGGAGGATGTCAAATTCAGACATCAACATGATGGGCTTGATAGACTAGAAACGTTGAATTTGGTCTTCCCTTCAGCCCTTGCGTTCGTGGCTGGCGCACAGCGCCGGAAGAGGGGGAGCGGCGCGTGTCTTGATCCAGATATGGTCGTGTATTGGTGAATGTACCCCTCATCCGCCCCTTCGGGGCACCTTCTCCCACAAGGGGAGAAGGGAGAGAAGACAAAAATGTCGACGTAAAGGGAGAGCGATATTCAAAACAATTCAATGCACAGCGAGCGCGACACTCTTGGAGACCGCACCGAAGCGGGCGCGGCTTTCGGTGAGGGCGGCGGGGAGCAAGGGCTCCACATCGCGGGCGGTCATGCCCGGCTTGATGCGCGGGTTGTACAGCATGTCTAGGATGAACCAGTCGAACGCCGAGAAGTCGTTGACCGACGAATAGTCGTTGAAGATCGAGTGGGTGAGCGAGCGGGAATCGTTCACCGGGCCAAGCACCTGCATGATCTCCTCATGTAGGCAGTGGCGGAACGCCTGCTCGCCCTCATCGCCGACGATGAACACGAACGCGCGGTCGAGCCGGTAGTTGCTATCGCCGGAGGTGACGGCGGAGCAGTCGTTTTCCTCCAAGAACGTCGTATCTGCTGAGCGCGGCAAGGTATCGCGAATGGTGTTGGCGTAGTTATCGCGATCAACCACGAACACCACCATCTGCGCGGTGTGGCCGTCGGCCTGACGCTTGAAATCAAGCCGCTGAACGGAGGTATCCAAGGTCCGGATGAACGCATGCACTTCGTCGGCGCGCTTCTTGGTGGCGAGGTCGTAGACCGAATAGCTGATCGGGCCGACGAACTTCTTGACCCGCTCGGTCGCCTCGCGCCGATCAGCGGCGCCGGTCTCGGCGCCAAACACGGTGGCATTGAAGCCCTGGATGAGGTCGCGGTCGGTGTAGGGGCTGTCGGTGGCATCGGCCTGGGTGCGGGTGGCGACCGGCACGCTCACGGGCGAGGCCGAGCACCCCATCATCGCGAGCGCAAGGGCGATCCCCGTTACGCGGCTCACCAGTGTGCGCCTCACCATCACCCGTCTCCTCCCCTCGGCGCCGCGTGCGATGACTGTGCGCACTTAAGCTCGGCACCTTGGGCTGTAAACCACTGTGCCTGAATTGCCCTCAACACGCCAGACGCCGCGTGGCCCCGGTTTCTGATCGGCTAAGGAAAATCTTAAACCTGTTCCGATAGCCTTAACGAGGCCAAATTGGGGATTTTTCCGGCATGATGACCAAGCGCCGTTTCCGCATTGAATCCGTACCCGCGCAAGCACCAACCGGGTTTGCCCAGAAGGCCAGTCCCGTGGAAAGCCGGCTTGGGTCCGGTCCGGACCGTTCGGACGAAATCCTCGCGGAATTGCGCGCCCTGCGCACGCTGATGCAGCCGAGCCAGGAGATCAACGAGCGCGCGCTCGAGAGCTTCCGGCGCGAGATGCAGGAAGCGCAGAAGATCAAGGTCGAGCTCGACGCCATGTACGAGGCGATCCGGCGCACCAAGCACGAAATCGCCACACTTCATGTCGCCGGCTGCAACGGCCAGCAGCTGGCCCGTGTCACCGACGAACTCGATGCGGTCGTGATGGGCACGGAAGGCGCCACGGAAACCATCCTGGCCGCCGCCGAAGCCATCGACGAGGCCGCCAGCGTGCTGAGCGCCAAACTGCGCGGCGACGACCAGGGCATCGCGTCGGACATTCAGGACAAGACGGTCGCCATCTTTGAGGCCTGTAACTTCCAGGACCTGACTGGTCAGCGCATCACCAAGGTGGTCAATGCGCTGCGCTTCGTGGAAGAGCGCATCTTGCGCATGATGGACATCTGGGGCGGCCTGGAGACCTTCAAGGACATCGAGGTGGATCTCGAACACCGCCAGGGCTCGCAGGCGCTGCTCAACGGCCCGGCCCTCGACAAAGATTCCAACATCGCCAGCCAGGACGATATCGACGCGCTGTTCTCCTGACACTGACGAGTGCTGCGACCCGCGCGGCGTCTCACGGGACCGCCGCGCGCTCTCCCCGATCGGGCGGCGGACCCTATATGAGAGGGGTGCGCCGATCCGAGGTCTCCCATCATGCCGGTCTCTCCCCCCTATCGCCCCGATCCGCGCTGGCTCTCGCTGGGCGATGGGTTTCATGACGCGGTCGAAGCGGCGCGGTTTCCCCAACGCGTCTTGCGCTATCGCAACCAGGCCGCGGCAGCCACGGTGGGCCTTGAGGGGCTGACCGACGCGGAGTGGCTCGATCACTTCGGCCGCTTCGTGCCGCTGCCGGGCAACCTCACCGAACCGCTCGCGTTGCGCTATCACGGCCATCAGTTTCGCTCCTACAATCCCGATATTGGCGATGGTCGCGGGTTTTTGTTCGCGCAGCTGCGCGACGACCGCGGCCGACTTCTAGATCTGGGCACCAAGGGCTCCGGCCAGACCCCTTATTCCCGCTTTGGCGATGGTCGGCTGACGCTGAAGGGCGGCGTGCGCGAGGTGCTGGCCACGGAGCTTTTGGAGGCGCGCGGCGTCAACACGTCGAAGACCTTCTCGCTCATCGAGACGGGCGAGGCGCTGGAGCGCCACGACGAGCCCTCGCCGACCCGATCAAGCGTGTTGGTGCGGCTCAGCCACGGCCATGTGCGCATTGGCACCTTCCAGCGGTTGGCCGCCTATCACGACACGGCGCGCACGCAAAAGCTCGTCGACTATGTGGTCGAGACCCACTATCCGGCGCTAGCGGTCCATGAGGGGCCGGCGCGGGTGGTGGCGCTGTTCACCGCCGTGGTCGACCAAGTGGCGCGGACCTGCGCGGCATGGATGGCGGCCGGCTTCGTGCACGGCGTGCTCAACACCGACAACATCAACGTCACGGGCGAAAGCTTCGACTACGGCCCGTGGCGGTTCTTGCCCACTTATGAGCCGGGCTTCACGGCGGCCTATTTCGATCACACCGGGCTCTATGCGTTTGGGCGGCAGCCGGGGGCCGTGCAATGGAACCTAGCGCGGCTCGCCGAAACGCTGTTGGACATCGCCGATCGCGACCAGCTCGTCGCGGCGCTGGATGATTTCGCCCGGGTGTTTGATCGCCACGCGGTCCACCATGTGTTCGCCCGCCTGGGTCTCGTTGCGTCGGATGATCACGCCGAGAACACCGCGTTTCTTCAAGCTTGGTTCGGTTTTCTCAATGAAACGAAGGTCGGCTTCGAGCAGACCTTCCATGATTGGTGGGGCGGGACGGCAAGTGCCGATCGCGCGGCCGCCTCGCCGCAGGCGGCCGCCTATGCCAGTGCCGCATTCGACGTCGTGCGCGACCGGCTAAACCGCTTTTCCCCGCGCGCGCCCGAGCGGCTCGCGCTGGCCCATTTCCAGCGGCCACAGCCGTGCGACATGGTCATCGACGAAGTGGAAGCGATCTTCAAGCCGATCGCGGAGGCTGACGACTGGACGGCTTTCCATCACAAGCTCGGTTTGATCGCCGACATGAAAGAAGCCGTCAAATTTGCGTCGAATACCGAACATTAACGGCCTGCGTCGTACGTTCCCTCGGGATATTC
>CALSBD010000070.1:0-9596 GCA_943373055.1 Rhizobium sp. Q54 | reverse complement strand
AATTCACGTTTTCACGCATCCCCGACCGCGAAGACCCCGATCCCACCCGGAGTTTTCCGCGACCGCCGCTCCACAACGCTGGGCGGTTCGGGACCTGAAGGTTCACTCAACTCACTCACTGAGGTCCTACGTACCCCGTGAGCATCCGGTTTTCGCAATCTCGGCCTGTTTTGCGATCAGACCCAACGATTGACTCATGTGATTTGGGTTCGTGTTGTTGAAATTGTAAGGGCTCGTGATGGGATCGCAATCAGAGAAAGCGCAAAAGTGCATCGTGATCCCGTTTCGTTGAACACGTTTGCTTTCTTTTTGCCGAGCCCCATTTATCAGCGCATGACAGATGATCGCGCCCCACCCAAGCCGACCTCGACGACGCAGCCGCTCGCGCGCTCGCAGCCGGGCGGGGCGGTCTCACCGGCGGGCGACGTGGCGCGCTTCCTCGACGAGGTGCGCAAGATCCCGGTGTCTCCGGGCGGGCCGCGCGGTCGGCTGATGTTCGCCCTTGATGCCACCATGAGCCGGCAGCCGACCTGGGACCGGGCGCAAGCCGTGCAAGCGGAGATGTTTGATGAGGCCGGTCGGCTGGGCGGGCTGGAGATCAGCCTTGTCTACTTCCGTGGCTTCAATGAGTGCCGCGCATCGAAGTGGGTCAACAACGCGGCCACGTTGCGCGACTTGATGACGCGGATCGACTGCCGTGGCGGACGCACCCAAATCCAGCGCGTTCTGTCCCGCGCGGTCGACGAGACGCGCCGCCAGCGGGTGCAGGCGCTTGTCTATGTGGGCGATGCCATGGAGGAGGATATCGATCTTCTGTGCGCCACCGCCGGCGAGCTGGGGGTGCTTGGCGTCAAGGCGTTCCTGTTTCAGGAGGGCCACGACCCCACGGCTGAGCGTGCGTTCAAGGAGATCGCGCGGCTGACCGGGGGCGCCCATGTACGCTTTCAATCGGGCTCGGCAAAGGAGCTCAGCGAGTTGCTGCGCGCGGTGGCGGCGTATGCGGCGGGCGGCACGCCGGCACTCAAGGCATTGTCCGACCGTGGCTCTGCGGGCGCGAAGCTGCTGATGGGGCCGAAGTGATCATGAAAGAGGACACCGTCGAGCGGACCGGGGAGGGGATCAGGTGTCGCCTGTCTTAATTGGTGTCGGTGTGGTCTTAAGCGTGCTTGCCCTGGGCTGGGCGTTCCTGGCGGCGAACCCACGCACGCTGGCGCGCATTTTGCGTGCGCTCGCGACCGTCGCGTTGCTCGCTCTGGCCGTGCGATTGCTTGCGGTCGGCCAGATCCAATTTGCCATCATGTTGGCGGGTGCTGCGGCGGTGGTCTCCGGCCTCATCCCATCGCCGTTTGGGGGCGGCGTGCGCTCGGCGCCCACGCCGGGCAAGCGGTCGACCGTTCGATCGGCGGCCTTTGAGATGGAGCTCGATCACGACACCGGGACATTGTCGGGCGTCGTGATCGCGGGACGGTTCGAGGGGCGAGAGCTTGCCAGCCTGTCGGTTGAGGACCTGTTGGCGCTCTGGCTTGATTTGGAAGAGGACGGCGAGAGCCGCGCCTTGCTAGAGGCTTATCTTGACCGCCGGGCGCCCGGCTGGCGTGAGGACATGAACGCTCACGCTCAACCGCGGGTCTCGGGCACGCCGAGCACGGGCCCGATGACCGACCAGGAGGCCTACCAGATCCTTGGCCTTGAGCCCGGTGCCAACGAGGCGGAAATCCGTGAAGCGCACCGCCGGCTCATGATGGCGGTGCATCCCGACCGGGGCGGTTCGACGTTCCTCGCTGCCCGGATTAACGAAGCCAAGGATATCCTCTTGACGAAGCATCGTTCTTCTCCCCGGCGGTGACCGGGGATACAACCCGTCGACCTGCCGTCCGATACGCAAAACACAAATTCGAACGTTGGGGTTTTGACGACCCGGTCGCAGACACAGCGGCCGGGTCGGTCGTCGTTCAGGGCTTACGGCTTCATCGGCACGCAGGCGAAGTCCATCCGCTTGAGGGCGGAGCAGGCGGCGCGGGCGTCGTTCACAGTGTCGAACCCACCGAACCGGGCGCGGAACAAGGTGCCGCCATTGACATTGACCGGCTCGGTAAAGGCTGAGGCATCGGCCACCACGCGCTTGGCGCGGTCCTGGACACGGCTGAGTTTGGCGCGCGCGGCGGCATCATTGTCAAACGCGCCGAGCTGGATCACCCATGCGCCCTTCGGCACGGTGGTGGTGGCTGCAACGGTCTGGCGACGCTCGGCCGGCGCCGGTGCCGGAGCGGCGGCGGCAGCGGCCATGCGGGCGGCGGTGGCGCCGCGCTCACGCGGCATGGGCACCGAAGCGGTGGTGATGCGATCCACGCCAGCGGCCTCGATCGGCGGCAGCTGCGGGCGTGCCGTCGGGACAGCCGCGGCAGCGATGGTCGCCGGCGGCAGCTTGATGGAGGCGGCCTGGGCGGTGACCGGGCGCTCGATGGCGACCGGCGCCGGGTGACGCTCGGCGGCGGCCGGAGCGGGGGCGGCGGCCACGGCGGCGACGCGCTCTTCGGCCGGGCCGTCGGCGGCGCGGGCCATCACGCGATCGGTGGCCGGCCCGGTGGTGCCGCGCGGCAAGTGAGCGGCGACAAGGCCTGCCATGTGGTTGTCACGGGCCCGACCCGACGAACCGCCCAGCACCACCGCCACGATATGGCGGCCATCGGCCTTGGCGGACGTCACCAGATTGAAGCCCGAGGCGCGGGTGTAGCCCGTCTTGATGCCGTCGACACCACGCACCCGACCGAGGAGCCGGTTATGGTTGCCATAGCGGCGACCCTTATAGGCGAACGAGCGTGTGTTGAAGTTGGCGTAGAGCGCGGGGAAGCGCTCCTGGATCGCACGGCCCAACGTGGCCATATCCCGCGCGGTCGTTTGATTGTTCGGATTAGGCAGGCCCGAGGCGTTGCCGA
Organism: Rhizobium sp. Q54; assembly: GCA_943373055.1. GTDB lineage: Bacteria > Pseudomonadota > Alphaproteobacteria > Rhizobiales > Ancalomicrobiaceae > CALSBD01. The sequence goes on along the minus strand of CALSBD010000070.1, from coordinate 6,660 downwards.
ACGAGGTGCGCGACATGCCGATGCGGCGCGCCGTGCGGGTCATGCGGCCGGCGAAGGCCGATTCCGACCCGGAGATGTTCTCGCCGATGGTGCAGGCCGCGTCGTTCGCCGACTTGGTGATGATGGCGAACATGGCGTCGCGCGCCGAGATCGTCGAACCGGTGCGCAGCCCCAGCTTGGAGGGCGCCATCGCCGCGCAGCGCGCGGACACCTGGAACGGGGTGCTCATCGACACGCGACCAGCGCTGATTTCTTCAAACAGCACATAGGCCGTCATGATCTTGGTGAGGGATGCCGGAAACCGCGGGGCATCCGCATTGGTGGCCTGCAGCACCCGGCCCGACTTGGCGTCGACCACGATGGAGGCAAACTTGGACGGCTGACCCACCGAGCCGCCCGACTTCTTTCTCGGACCCGCGTCCACGGCCGAACCGGCCAACACGAACGCAAACGTCATGACTGTGAGAATGGCCGAACGAACGCGGCCGCCTTTGCGCAGATACGCCACTGTACTTGTCCCCGGGTTAGGGGCCCATCGCGTTCTGCGATGCGCCGGTTGCCCAGCCGGTGGGGCGCGGCATTACACGTCCATGCCACGTCCGCTCGGGCGTCCCGTCCCGATCCCGGCTTTGATCAGCATCCGCCGTTTGGGTTGAGGAAGGGTAAAGGCGCTCAAGAAGGCGTGAGAGATCATTGGTCTGGTGCGACGATGGGCCCAATGGAAGCCGGCGCGACGGCGCAGCGATCCGCGAAATTGCGTGTGACCTTTTGCACTGCAAAAAAACCTTGACCCGCATTGTGCGATGCGATTATTGTGCAATGCAACATACGAGATCGTCAGTCGTCGCTGGCAGGGGCCAAGAGACGGCGAGCTCGAGGGAAAGGGTGAACACCATGAACACGTTCAATGTCGAAGACATGCAGAAGACCGCCAAGGAAAACATGGACACCGCGATGAAGTCGTTCGGTGCCGTTTCCAAGGGCATGCAGGCGATCGCCGTCGAGGCGGCTGACTACTCCAAGAAGTCGTTCGAGCAGAGCTCGTCGGCGATGGAGAAGGTGCTCGGCGCCAAGACCCTCGACAAGGCCATCGAAGTGCAGACCGAGTTCGCCAAGTCGGCGTACGAGGGCTTCGTCGCTCAGACCACCAAGATGACCGAGCTCTACACCGACATGGCGAAGGAAGCCTACAAGCCGTACGAAGGCGTGTTCGGCAAGTTCGCTTCGGTGAAGTGATATTCGATCGACGATCTCGGGCCGGTTCGGCCTGATGATCGGGGATTGGCGCCGTCCTCGAGGCGCGCCAGGGAAAGGGGTCCGGCAACGGGCCCCTTTTTTTGTCCGCGCGCCACGGCCTGCGATGCGGCTTGAACGTGCGCGCGCCCGGCCCTATGGATCGCGCGCCGCGGATGGCGATCCGATATCGACCGAACACGCGCGAGGACCATCGCTTTGACAAAGCCCGTCGCCCTGGAAGACCTCGTCGTGCGGCTGACCAAAGGCCAGCGGCTGATGGGGCTTGATTTGGGCACGAAGACGATCGGCGTGGCGATCTCGGACGTGTCGCGCCAGCTTGCGTCGCCGCTTGAGACCGTCAAACGGGTGAAGTTCACCCAGGACGCGCAGGCGCTTATGGTCCATGTGAAGCGCTATGAGGTGGGTGGCTTTGTCATCGGCTTGCCCATCAACATGGACGGCAGCGAGGGGCCACGCGCGCAAGCGACGCGGTCGTTCATTCGGTCGATGGCGACGCTGACGGACGTGCCGTTCGCCACGTGGGACGAGCGGCTGTCGACGGTGGCGGCCGAGCGCACGCTGATCGCCGCGGATTGGAGCCGGCGCAAGCGTGCTGAAGCGATTGACGCCCACGCGGCGGCCTTCATCCTGCAAGGCGCGCTTGATCGCCTGGCGGTCATGGAGCGCGCGGCCGATGAGGCGCGTGAACGGGGGGCAGGGGTCTGACCGCTTGCTCCCTCCGTATGTTTAAGTCGGCGCGTCCCGCGCGCTTGTGTCCCTCCGACCGGTCCCGCCATGCAGCTCTCTTATGCCCAAAACCTCGAGGACTATCACCTCGACCTCCTGTTCGCGGATCAGCCGACGGGGACCTATATCGATGTGGGCGGCGGCCATCCGGTCGCCGACAATGTGTCGTTCCACTTCTACCTGAAGGGCTGGCGCGGCATTGTGGTGGAGCCGCAGGCGCCAATGGCGCGGCTTTATCCGCCGTTGCGGCCGAATGACCGGCTCGTCACCGACCTGGTCGGGCGGGCGCCCGGCGAGATCGACTTTCACATCGTGGATCGTCTGCACGGCCTGTCGACCACCCGCGCCCATCATGCGGAAGGGGCGGCGCGTTGGGGAGCGGCGTTCAAGACCGAGCGGCGGCGCATGACCACGGTCGCCGATCTGGCCGCGCAGGCAGGCCTGACCACCGTCGATTTCCTGAAGATCGACGTGGAAGGCGCCGAGGCGGACGTGATCGCCGGCGCGGACTTGACGCGGTTTCGGCCCAAGGTGCTGGTTGTCGAGGCGACCGTGCCGGGCACCGACATTCCCGCCTGGGACGAGTTCGAGCCGCTGGTGACGGCAGCGGGCTATCGATTCGTGTTTTTTGACGGGCTCAACCGTTTCTACCTCGCCGAGGAACAGATGGCCTTGGCCGAGCGGCTGCCGCGCCAGCCGACGGCGGACGAAGTGGTGGCCCGGCTTGGCCGGTTCGGGCGGGCAGGGGAGGATCCGCGCCACCCCGATCACGTCCTCGCCCAACGTTTGCCACCGGAGAGTTTGCCGACCCTGTCGGCGATTGCGACCGAGGCATGGGCCGCGCTCGTGGCGCCGTTTGCTCCCACCCTGGATCCCCAGTCGCTGGAAAGTGCGGCCATTCGCGGGCGCATCAGTGCGCATTATGATGGCGGCCTGATTGTCTAACGCCCCGCCGTGGGCTACCCGATGCCGCGCGGCGCGCGCGAACCCGCAACCTGGATCCCCCTGCCATGGCGACTGAACCCTATCTGGTGTTGTTCGATGTCGATGGCACGCTGGTCGACAGCCAGCGCATGATCGTGGCGTGCATGGAGACCGCGTTTCGCACCTTCAACCGCGAACCGCCTTCGCGCACCGCCACGCTGTCAATCGTTGGTTTGTCGCTTGAAGAAGCCTTCATGCGGCTCATTGGCGAGGATCTCGACGCGCCGATCAAACAAATGGCGGCGGCGTATAAGCAGGCGTTCTTTGATCTGCGGGCGTCCGCCGACCGGGACGAGCCGCTGTTTCCCGGCGCGCGCGAGGCGATCGGGCTGTTGTCGACCCGCCCCGATGTGCTGTTGGGTGTCGCGACCGGTAAATCCAAGCGTGGGCTCCATTCGGTGTTGGAGCACCACGGGTTATCGGGCGCGTTTGTCACCTTGCAATCATCGGACGACCACCCCTCGAAGCCCGATCCGTCGATGGTGCTTGAAGCGTTGCGAGAGACCGGCGTGGCGCCTGAGCGCGCGGTGATCATCGGCGACACCACCTATGACATCGAGATGGGCCGGGCGGCTGGAATTGGCGCGATTGGGGTGTCGTGGGGGTATCACGATGTCGAGCGACTAGCGGCGGTCGGCGCAGACGTGATCCTGTCGGACTACTCGGAGCTGGAGCCGGCCTTGGCGCGGCTGTTTAAATGGCGTTGAGCGATGCGTGATCTGTTTTTCTTTGACGCTGGTGACGCGCAAGTCGAAGCGTCCGATCCCGATCCGGTCAAGCGGGCCCGCGCGCATGCGCGCACAGACCTGCCCAAGCGGTTCTATCAGGCAGTCACTACCGACGAACGACCCGAGGGGCACGTGGTGTTGCTCGATGGCCGACCGGTGCGCACGCCCGCCAAGGGGCTCTTGGCGTTCCCCGACGCCGCGCTCGCCGCACGGGCCGCGGCTGAATGGGCGGCGCAAGAGGCGGTGTTGGATCCCTCGCGCATGCCGTTGACGCGCCTTGCCAATTCCATCCTCGACGGGGTCGCGCGCCATCGCGACATGGTGATCGCCGAGACCGCCAAATATGCCGGCACCGACCTTGTGTGCTATCGCGCCGAGGGCCCTGAACGCCTGGCTCAGCGGCAGGCCGAAGCGTGGGACCGGGTGCTTGATCTCATTGAGGAGGGTCTCGGCGCCCGCTTCTTGGTGGCGGAGGGCATCCTGGCGATCGACCAGGACCCGGAAGCGATTGCCCGTGTGACCGCGCACCTGGCCACGCTCGACATTTGGCGGCTGGGCGCCACCCACGTGGTGACCACGCTCACCGGCTCCGCCCTTTTGGCGATCCTGTTGGGCACGGGCGCCTTAAGCCCGGATGAGACCTGGCACGCGGCCATGGTCGACGAAGACTGGAATGCCGAGCAGTGGGGCCTTGACGCTGAAACCGCCGAAAAACGCGCCCGCCGTCGGCTGGAGTTCGATACGGCGGTGGCGGTGTTGGGCTTGGTTTGAACCCAACGCCGCCATTCGCGCTGCCCATACTCCCTGACCGAGTGCCAGAGGCCATTGGGTACGATGCACGCTATTTCACCGCGTCAGCGTATACCGCACCGTGCCGGTTCGGCAGGTGAAGCAGCAGTTCCAGCAGGGGCGGTTGTTGCGCGGGCCGACGCCCCAAATCAGGTTGGGTCGGCTGGGCGCGAAGCCACCCAGGCAAATGCGCTCGCCCGTGCGACAGGTGATGCGGGCATAGTAGGTCCAGCCATTGGGCGGCGCCAGGAACCAATACCACGCATTCGGCCACACCCAGGCGCGCGCCTTGGAAAACAGACGGAAATAGATCGTCCAACCCGAGATGTTACGGGTGAACACCGTGACCGTGCTGAAGAAGCGATAGCGCGGCGAGCGCGCGTCGGCCGCCTCGGTCATCGTCATCTGCAGACCGGCCGGTGTCATGTTGGGCAGCGTGCGCGGCATCGGCACGTCGCGCACTTTCGTCTGGCACGGAATGCCGTTGAGCGCATCGCACGGCTTGGCCTTTGCCTCTGCCGCCAAAACTCGTCCAGTTCCACCGAGGACGAGCGCGCACACCATCGCGAGCACCGCCAACCATGTGGCGGGACGTTGCCAGAGATCACTCACAACTCATCTCCACGCTACCGAAACGGGACGCCCGAACTCTCCCCGGGCTGCCCGTTCACAATCGTTAATGTTGCCTTAACGAATGCTGAACGCGGTGTTGAGCTGGGCTTCATCGCGACACAGGGCGATGACGGGAGATGATACGCGCAGATTAAGCGCGCTGCGTCATGACGGCGGGTCCAAGTGCCATCAAAGCGAGTGCAACGGGAAAAAGGGCGCCATGGGTGAGGCTTGCCGCCAGCCAGATCGCTTGGGCCGGACCTCCCAAGGCGATCATGTTGATGAGAAGGCTTGTTGCCCCGTAGACGATCGCGCCAACGCCGCCGAAATACAGTGCTGTGTTGGTGGTCCACGGGCCTGCGCGCCGCATGAGCCACAATCCGCTGATCGTCAACAGGACGACGGCGAACAGGAACTCAAGGATCATCGCCATCGACGCCGACAACAGCGGAACCAGAACGAGCGCGCGAACGGCCGCGAGCGTGGTCCCTATTGAAAGTGCCATCAAGCCATAGGTGATCCCAATTCTAACCCAGCTTGCCATGATCAACCTCCCATCAATCGCTTCCTTCAACCTTCGGGCATGAATGTAGCATGATTTTTGTTGCAAAAGAGGGGGTGAATGGGGTGTGAGAATGAAATCTTGTGCCGTGCAAACTGATTACGAAAACGAAAGGGGTCGTTTGGCGATGTGCAGCGGCTTGTTCTAGCGATCAGCGGTGTCCCTTTCGTCTTGCGTTTTTGGCGACGACAGCACCGAGCGCGCCTTCGCCCTTCGAATGACTAGGCGGGGTTCGGGGAGCGTGGTAAGCACCCAAACGTGTTTGAGCGCCCGCGTGCGCGGCGATTTTGGGAGCCCGATCCATGAAGGATGTTCTTGTCGAGTTGGAGCGGCGGCGGTCCGAGGCGCGGCTGGGCGGCGGCCTCAAGCGCATCGAGGCGCAGCATGCCCGCGGCAAGCTAACCGCGCGCGAGCGGCTGGTACGGGGCGAGCACCTTCGCGGGCGTGATCGTGGCGCATGTGTTCGCGGCGACGCCCTATCTGATCGGCACGCTGGTCAGTTCCCTGCAGCGTTTCGATACGAGCATCGAGGAGGCGGCGCTCATTCTCGGCGCAACGCCACTGGGCACGTTGCGCCAAGTGACCTTGCCGATGATGCGGCCGGGGATTTTCGCGGGCGCGCTCTATGCCTTCATGATCTCGTTCGGCGAAGTGCCGATGTCGGTCTTCCTCACCAGCGGGCGTTTGGTGACTCTGCCGGTCGAAATTTTCAATTCGATGCAGTTCGATTTCGAACCGGTGATCCTGGCGATTTCGACGCTGGTGACGATCCTGTCGCTGGCGATGGTGTGGATCGTGCAGCGCGCGATCGGGTTGGACATTTTCATCAATAAAGGAGCGGCGGAATGAAAAAGTTGGGCATTGTACGCGGTGCAATCGCGATCGCTTTGGCCGCGTTGATCGGTATTGGTGAGGCTTCGGCCGGACAGTTCGACGGGGTGACGCTGCGCCTGGGCACGTTCGGCGGCAAATGGCGCGATATCGTCGACGCGCATGTCGCCA
>CALSBD010000069.1:0-9608 GCA_943373055.1 Rhizobium sp. Q54 | reverse complement strand
CGGCGCTGCCCTTGGCTCCGAGCGGCTGATCGACTGCGATCTTTATGTCACGCTGGAGCCATGCACCATGTGCGCGGGCGCCATCTCGCTCGCCCGCGTGCGCCGGCTCTATTACGCGGCTCCGGACGAAAAAGGCGGCGCGGTCGACCACGGCGTCCGCTTCTTCACCCAACCCACCTGCCACCACGCCCCCGACGTCTATGGCGGCCTCGCCGAAACGGAAGCCAAAGCGATGCTGGTGGCGTTTTTCAAGGGGCGGCGGTGAGCGGACTTATTGAAACACCCGCTCGCCCATCTGGTCGACGATTTGCTTGGCTTTGGTCAGCGAATAGTCGAGGGCGGTGTCGTAGCTGGGGTGACGTTCGGCGCGGATGAAGCTGTGTTCGCGGCGGGTGCCGTCGATGTCCTTGGCGATCAGGCCGGCGGTTTGATACTCCGCGCCGGTCTTGTAGGGCTTCGGCGTGATCTGGAAGCCCTTATACTCCACGGTCGCGCCCGCCGGCTCCGCGGCCGGCTCGGCCGCCTTGCCACCGCCGAACAATTTCTTGAAAAACGACATGGCAAGCTCCGCGCTCAAGACCCGTGATGGCGCGGATCATAGGCGAGTTCGACCGTCGGGCAAGGGTCGTTACGCGTCGACCATGCCCGCGCACACCGTCAACCCAGGCACCCGGGCCGCCTCAACCGTCTCATGGGACGGCACCTCGACGCGCTGGCGATACCCCAGCGGCGTGGGATGGCGAAACACGGTGATCACGCGCGTCGCCACATCCAGCACCCACAATTCGGCGACACCAAAAGCCGCGTAGACGGATGACTTACGACCCAAATCATACACGAGCGAGGTGTCGGATACCTCCAGCGCCAATAGCGCCGTCGCACCATCCAGCCCTTCCAGCCCATCGGTCTTGCCGAAGAACACAAAGTCAGGCTCCAGGAACGTATCATCGGAAAGCCGCAAGGTCGTCTCAGGCACAAACTCGACCGTTGCTGCTATATCCGGATGGGTATCCAACACGCGGGCGAAATGCCGGTTCAAGCGCATTTTCCAACGCTCGTGGCGCACCCCCTTTGGCGCCATGGGGACAATCTCGCCACCGATCAATTCGAACCGCTCGTGGCGTCCGATGATGCCCGCCTCGACCATCCGCTCGACATCGCTCACGCTGAAGGCGCGCCGCGGCAACCCGTCGGCGATCTGGGTCAGCTTGGGTTCAGCCCTGTTGAGCGCGTAAAACGTCATCTAAGGACGCTAACATCCCAGCTACTTTCCGTCGACCTGAAAGCCGCGCAGGTGCACGGTCCGATTGCAATGGGAGTGGCCAGATCGAGGATTAAAATCGACCTTCGGGAGCCTCGAAAAAGACCCTCGACTTGATTCAAGTTAGCGGCAATTTTATCAAACTATTCAGCGAAAATTCGCCTCCCCTTCGCAAATTTTTCTAGAGAGTTGCCCTGTAATTTCTCTCCTGGCTGGACTTCAACGCTGAGCCCGCATGGGTTTCGCTGTGCCAACTAGGAACCGGATCATGCAACCGACGCGGAAACCAATCGATTCGAACCTCGTCAACTTCGAGGCTCTTGAGCGCGATCCAAGCACCGACCGCCGCAACGATTTGATGCGGAACGTGACTTATCTGTTTGCGCTGACCGCATCGACCTGCTCGGCTGAGCAGGTTGAGATCTATGACGACGTGCTCACCCGGCTCGCCGACATGGTCACCCGCGAGGTGTTGGCTGATGTGGCCGAGAAGATCGCCCCGCTCGCTGCCGCGCCCTCGGGCATCGTGCGCCGCCTGGCGCGCGACGAAATCACCGTCGCCCGACCGGTGCTTGAGCAGTCACCGGTTCTCACCGACCGCGACCTCATTGAGATCGCCACCCACTGCGGTCTCTTGCACATGTCGGCGATCGCCGGGCGGGCCACGGTGTCGCCCTCGGTCGCTGATGTTCTGATCGAAAAGGGCGACAGCGCGGTGCGCCAGCGCGTGGCGGCCAATTCGGGGGCCCGCCCGTCCGATTTCGGCTTTCTAGCGCTCGCCCGCCATGCGATGCGCCGGGAGGACAATCTCGATGAGCTCCTTGCCGAGCGGCCCGATTTACCCGAAGCGGTCATTCACATCCTCGTGCGGGATGCCAGCGACAAAGTGCGCCAGAAGCTCAATGCCACGGGCCAGAAGCGCGCCGCCGAGCGCGTCGACGACGTCGCTCGCCTCGCAGCCGAGCGCATGAACAATGACTACTGGCTGCACCGCTATGATTTTGAGGGGGCCTGGTCGATCATGCTGCGCGAAGCCCGGTGTGGCCGTGTGGATGAGCCTCGCCTGCGCGCCGCCGCCCTGGAGGATCGGTTCGCCGATGCCACCGCCTTGTTCGCGCTCATCACCGGCATCTCGCTGGAAGAAGCCAAACACTGGTTGGTGCGCACCGACACCGAGCCGTTCGTGATCGTCGCCAAGGCGCACAACCTGTCGATCATGACCGTGCAAGCTCTGCTCGCGTGCGGCGCTTGGCGGTTCCGCCTGACGGCCGACGAGCGCGGCCGGGTGTTGTCGCGTTATGCCAACTTGCCCGTGGGCCAGGCGCGCCGGATGTTCTCGACCTGGAAGGCCGCCGCAGCGGTTGGGTGAACGGCCGAGCGCTTTTCGGGTTTCCCCACCGGTCGCCTCACGCTATGCCATGCCGATCCTCCGGTGGTTCCGGCGGGTCGGCGACCGCATGACGACAAGGGGCATCTGATGGCCGAGTGGATGGACGAACGCATCGTGAAAGCAACGGTCGCCGACGTGCGACTGGCCGATAGCGACGGGTTTTTGACCCGTTCGGTAGGCTCCCTTGAGCTCACCTTCGACGGCGTGCCGAATGATCGCCACGCCGGCGCCTTGCGCCCGGCCGATGCGCGCACCCCTTGGCACAAGCGCAACACCCCCATCCGCAACACCCGCCAAGTGTCGCTCGCCAGCCCCGGCGACTGCGCCAAAATCGCCGCCGCGCTTGGCATCGCCCACGTCGACCCGGCATGGCTGGGCACCAATGTGGTGATTGACGGGCTCGACGATTTCTCCGCTCTGCCCCCCGCCACCCGCCTACAAGCGCCATCCGGGCTTACTTTGTTCATCACCGAGCCCAATGCGCCCTGCCGCCAGGTCGCCCGCGTGCTCCAAGCCCAATATCCCGATGTGGCCGGTATCGAGACCCGCTTCGTGCCCGCCGCCAAGCGACTGCGCGGTCTCGTCGCTCTCGTCGAGCGTCCGGGCCACATCGCCACGGGCGACGAATTGTGGGTGCGCATCCCGCCGCAAGCCCTCTGGCGGTGATGATGGAACGGGAGCCGACCGTGTCGCACCCCACCAACCTCAGCGTCCTTGATGGCGAACACCTCGCCCGGCAAACCTTTGGCGACCGGGATTTGATCCGCGAGGTGCTCACCTTGTTCCTTGAGCAATGCGCGACCGAAACGCCCCGGCTGATCGACGATACGCCCGGCGACCGCGCGGTTCGCGCACATCGGCTCAAGGGTGCGGCGCGTGGGATTGGCGCCTTCGCGTTCGCCGCCGCCCTTGAGCGCGTTGAACTGGCGCCAACGGACGCGGACGTCGCTGAGGCGCTGGCCGCGGTCGCCGAGGCCCGTGACGCCGCCGTGGTGGCCGTGCGAGCGCTGGTTGACGGACAAAGTGGTTGACGCGCGCGCCGGGGACATTACATCGGTCGGGTCCTTCCCAAGACGCCTCGCCCTCCAAGCCCGAGACCCACGATGCCCAAGATCACCTATCTGACCCATGACGGGCAGTCTTACACCGCCACCGCCGAGGTCGGCGCGACCGTGATGGAAACCGCCATCAAGAACATGGTCCCCGGCATTGAGGCCGAGTGCGGCGGCGCGTGCGCCTGCGCGACCTGCCATGTGTATGTCGACGACGCCTGGACCGGCGTCACCGGCTCGCCCGAGCCGATGGAAGAGGACATGCTCGACTTCGCCTATGACGTAAAGCCGACCTCGCGGCTCTCGTGCCAGATCAAGGTGCGCGCCGACATGGACGGCTTGACCGTCCGCGTGCCCGAGCGGCAGGCCTGAGGGGCCGCCCGTTGGCGAACCCGGCGGGCCGCCCCCACGCTTGTGATCCAAGACCGGCTCAGGCCTTGGATCGCCCGCCCCATCCCCACCCCGGGGACTAGGCTGGCGCGAGCGCGCGGTCGATCCAGGTGCCGGGATCGAGATGGATGAGCACGGCGCGCGCCTCGCTGGCGTCTTGGTCCATCTGCGCGATCAAGGCGTCCGCGGACGAGAACTTCATCTCCGCGCGCAAATAGCTCACCAAGGTGAGCCGCAGCGACTTGCCATAGAGGTCGCCTGAATAGTCAAACACGTAGGTCTCAAACAGCGGCGCGCCGTCGTCAAACGTGGGACGGCGACCATAGCTTGCCACCCCATGGTGGCGCCTGCCGTCGATATCCACCATGACGGCGTAGATACCGTGCTTGAGGCGACAATCGGGAGCGAGCCGCACATTGGCCGTGGGATATCCAAGCGTCCGGCCACGCTTGTCGCCATGGATCACCTCGGCTTCGACAAACCACCGATAGCCCAAAAGCCCGTGAGCCTGACCGAGATCGCCACGGGCCAGCGCATCACGAATGCGGCTTGAGGAGATCGTCTCGCCAGACTCATCGGTCTGCGCCTGAGTGATGGTGACGCCAAAGCCGCGCCGAGCGCCCACCTCAGCCAAAAAGCCCGGCGTGCCGACCCGGTCCTTGCCGAAGTGGAAGTCGAACCCGACCACCGCGTGCGACAGCCCGAAGCCCTCGATCAACATCGTCTCAACGAACGCATCAGCCGAATGCTGGCTAAACGGACGGTCAAACGGCGCCATGACCACCGCATCAAGGCCGAGCACCTGAGCAAGCTGTGCCTTGATGGCCGGCGGCGTGAGGCGAAACACCGGACGGTCGGGGTGAAACACCGTGCGCGGATGCGGCTCGAAGGTGAGCATCACCACCGGCTTGCCGAGCGCCTCACCGCGCGCGCGGGCAACCTCCAGCACGGCCTGGTGGCCACGGTGCATTCCATCAAAGTTTCCCACCAAGACCACCGCGCCCGCCAGGTCTGACGTGCGGCCCGGGGGGTGGTCATAAACGGCGAACGGCTTGTTCGACACGCTGTTCCTCGCATCAGGCGATCCACATTTCGCGGCGGACCCTGCCGCGCGATCCGCCAAGGGTCAAGGCCGAGCTGGCACGCGAATACGTGATCCCACCCGAGCGCCGCCGTTCGCGGACACCGACGCGCCTCGCCCAAAACCGTCGGGCACACCCGGTTTGAAAAAGGAAGGGCCCCGGGGATGCCGGGGCCCTGTTGTGCAGACGTCAGTCCGGCGCGCGAGCGCTCACTCAAACCGGCCGGAGGCGTGGGCGAGCATGGTGTACACCTTGCCCGTATCGCCATTGAGATAGGCGCTGGCGTCGCGGCCCTCGCGGGTCACGTCGTCGAGGAGCCGCTCGAAATCGCTCACGTAACGGTCGACCGAGGCGCGGAACTCACCGTCGCGCTGATACTTGCGACGGATTTCGTCATAGGTGGCCTGGCCTTGCAGCGTGTAGAGCCGGCGGGTGAACACATTGGGTTCGCCACGGGTGTAACGCGCCCACAGGTCCATGAAGGCGTCATTGTCGATCGCCCGCACAATATCGACGGACAGCGAGTTGAGGCTCTCCTCGACATGCTTAGGCGAACGCCCGCCGCTCGCCGGGAAGTCACGCACGTCACCGCGCGGAGCCGGCTGCGGGGTCGGACGCGGCTCGTCGCGCGACGCGCGGCGCAACAGGTCGGCGACCCAACCACCCGACCCTGCCCCACCGGTGGGCGCCGGATCGACCGGGCGCTCGTCGCGACGATCATAGGCGGCCGGCTGCACGGGCGGCGGCGGGCGACGCACCGGCTGGGGCTGCGCCATCGGCGGCGGGTCGAGGCGACGCGGCGCCGGCTCGGCCATGCGGGTCTCCACCGGACGGGCCGCGGGGCGCGACACATCGAGCATGGACGACTGGCGGCCGACAATCTCAGAGAGCTCATTGAGCGCACGGATCTGCTCGGACACCACCTTGCGCAAGGCAGCCGTCTGCTCCGCGGTCTCCTGCGGCAACTCCACCACGCCGCGCTTGAGCTGAGCACGGGTCTCTTCCAGTTCGCCCTGCACGAGGCGGGCGGCCTCGCGCATGCGCTCGGTCGCCTCGGCGAAGCGCGAGGTCGTGTCGGAGACGGCGCGGGTGAGCTCGCCCACCATGGTCGTCTGCACGCTCTTGAGCTGTTCGGCCGCGCGGGTGCCTTCGGCGCCGGCGGAGTAGCGCAGCTTTTCAAGGAGATCGATCACCTCGCGGGCCGACGCTTCCGCATTGGCCGACAGCTGGCTGCCCACGTCGCGGGCCCGGGTCTCGGCCGCCGTCAAGGTCTCGCCAATCAGGCTCGCGAACGAGCGCATCAGGCTGTCAACGGTGTCGGTCTTCTCTACCAGCGTGTTGGCGAGGTCTTCCAGCGTGCGGCGACGCTCTTCAAGCGCGCTGTCGAGGCTGCGGTTGGTCGCATCAAGCGCCTTGGCGGCTTGCGCGAGGCCGGTCGCCTTGTCGCCCAATTGCGAGGTGAGGTCGCGCACGTCGGCCAACACCGTCTCGGACACCACCTGCAGATCGCGCACCTGGTTGGCCATGCGATCCGACGTGGCGGCGGTGTCGCCGATCGCCCGATCCACCAACGCGGCCACATCCTGCGTGCGACGGCCGAGCTTGTCTTCAATGTCGACGAGGCTGTCGGAGGCCTGGTTGACCACCGACTGCAGCACGAGGCTCGACTGGGTGAGCCGCTCCAGCACGTCCGACATATCCCCGCGCAGGCGGTTGTGGGTGTCGGCGATCGAGCGGGTGGCGTCGAGGCCCTGACGCGCCAGGGTCTCGGCCAATTCGCGGCCGGTCTTTTCCAGCGCTTCGATGATGATGGTGCGCGCATGGGTGAGCCGCTGCGACAGGTCGGTGGAGCGCGTGTCGAGCGCTTCCACCAGGCCACCGCCTTGGCTGTCGATCAAGCGCGCGAGCGCCGTCGTCTGGGTTTCCAACGTCTCGGTCAGCTCGGCGATGCGCTCGGCCACCGTCGTAGCCGACGAGTCGGCCCGCTCGGCCATCAGCTCGGCCAAGGCGGCCGCCCGCTGGGCGAGGGTTTCCACCGTCTGCGTGGCGCGGCCGGAGAGCTCCTCGGTCGCGGTGCGCGACGAGGCCTCGATGATCTGCGCGGCTTCCGTGGCCCGGACAACGAGTTCGTGGGTCACGCCCTGCGAACGCTGGGCCAACGCTTCCGACACCTGACCAATCCGCTCCACCACCGTATCGGTGACCTTGCGGCTGCGGTCGGCCAACTGTTCGGTCGCCTGCAGCGACTGCGACGACATGACGTCGGCCAGCTCACGCGAGCGCGCCGACATAAGGTCAGCGGCCTCTTGCGAACGCGTCGATAGAATATTGGCAGCCTCCTGCGACCGCGCGACGAGGAGCTCGGCGGCATCGCGCGAGGTCGCCGACAGCGCCTGGGCCACGTCGAGCGAGCTGGATGCGAGGAGCTTGGCGGCCCCTTCGGTGCTGGCCGACATAAGCTTGGCAGCGCCATCCGAGGTGGTCGACAACAGCTGCGCGGCATCTTGCGAACGCTTGGCCATCAGCTCTGCCGCCTCGCGGGTGCGGATGGCGAGCGTTTGCTCGACCGTCTCCGACGTCGCCGTCAGCGACGCCTGCGCCCGCTCGGTCTCGCGCACCACGCGGTCGGCCGCTTCGGTGAGCGCCATCACCATGATCTGGCGCGCCTTGTCGGCCTCAATGCCCAAGGTCTGCGAGATCGCGGTGATGCGATCCTGCATGAGCGCCTCAAGGTCCTGCGCGCGCTGGCCGAGCGTGTCGGCCACTTCCAACACCCGCGCGCCCAGCGACACGTTGATCTCGCTGACACGGTCGGCGAGCGTATCGGTGACCTCGACGGTCTTCTGCGCCAAGGTCTCGCCCACCAGGTCGAGCTTGGTGTTGAAGGTCTGCGTCATCGCCTCCTGGCCGTTCTGGAACGCCACCGCGATGTCGCGGGTGCGCTCGATGAGCGTCTCGGAGATGGCGCGCGCCCGGATGTCGAGCGCCTCGTCAATCTTGCGGGTGCGGGTCTCGAGCGTCGTCGTGAGCGCGGTGGTGCGCTCGGCGAACGTGGTGGTCACGCCCTCCATGCGGGTCGACACGGCGTTCTCGAAGTTCTCCGCCCGCTCCGACAGCATGCGACCGATCTCGTCGGCCTTGGTCTCCAGAGACGTGCCGAAGCCCGCCAGACGGCCGTCAAGGGCGCGCGAGAGGCTCTCGGTGCGCTCTTCGATGGTCGACGCCAGCACTTCGGTCTTCGCCTCAATGGCGTTGGCCAGCGCGGCGGTCTTTTCCGACAGCGTCTGGTCGACGACGCCGACGCGGGTATCAAGCAGCTCGCGCATGTCGTGGGTGCGCTCGCCCAAGGTGGTCACCAGATCGGCGGCGCGGATATTGACGATCTCGTCGAGCGCGCGAATGCGGGTCTCCAAGCCCTCGTGGATCTCCGACCCGCGCTGACCAACCAAGCGGGCCACTTCGGCGCCCGCCTGCGCCAACCGGCCAGCAAGATCGCCGGTGCGGTTGACGAGGTGCTCGGCCATCTCGGTCGACGCCCGTTCCAAATCGCTGGCCAGCGCCTGCGAGCGGGTGTCGAGCACGGCGGCGACAGCGGCCGACTTCTCGTCGAACACCGAGGCCACGATTGCAGCCTTGGTCTCCAACAGGGAGGCAATCGACGTGCCGGTCGACGCCAAGCGGCGTTCGAGCTCCGTGCCCTGCACAGAGATAACCTCGTTGAGCCGCTGCTCGGTCGACGCCAACCGATCGGCCAGATCGCCACCGCGGGTGGAGATCGTCTCGGCGATCCGCGTGCCGGTCTCGTCCAAACGCTCGGTAATTTCGCCACCGCGCAAGGTGAGGTCCATGATGAGCGATTCACCCGTGCCGCGCAGGGCGTCGTTGACGTCCTGAGCGCGGTTGGTGAACGCCTCGACCACCGAGGTGCCGGTGTGCGTGATGGTTTCGGCGACCGCATGGGCGCGCGAGTTGAACGCGTCCGACAGGTCGCGGCTGGCCGTCGCGAGCGCGGTGGTCACTTCCGTGCCGCGCACCGTGATCGTGTCCACGATCTCGCGGCCGGTGCGGGTGAGCGTCTCGTCGATCTCCGAGGTGCGCGCGAGCAAGGTCTCGTTGACCTCGGTGCCCCGCCGCGTGATCGTCTCGGCCACCAGCGTGCCGGTCTTTTCCAGCGTCTCGTTGATGGCCGTGCCGCGCAACACGACGGTCTCGGCGACCTTGAGGCCCGTTTGCGCCAAAGTGTCGGTGATCTCGCGACCACGCGAGGCCAAGGTGTCGGTCACCTCAGCGCCGGTCGACGCCAGCGTCTCGTTGATCTCGCTGCCGCGCAACGCCAGCGTCTGCGCCACGTTCGAGCCCGTGGTCGCCAAGGTGTCGTTGATCTCGCTGCCGCGGATGGCGATCGTCTGCGCGACGTGCTCGCCGGTGGTGGC